>NZ_VPCH01000027.1:0-46813 GCF_013418285.1 Acinetobacter sp. YH12152 | reverse complement strand
CCATACTGGCAGGGCTTTCAATACTATTGAACACTCTTCAGTTGTTGTCAGAGTATTCGTCTGATGAGCTGAATGCGATTGCTCAGATCGCATTCAATTTATAAAAAATGTGTAGATACCTATGCCTACAAGGAGAGGGAAACTCCTTTACAAGCCTTATATTGGTTATAAATATTGTGGTATCTCATTCATCAAATGATAAACATCAATGACTATCGCGACTGGAGACAGGGATGTCACTATAAGGTAATGGTCACATGGATGTACCTTTTGCCTGAGAAGGATTTTAGTTACTTTGATCCCTCAAAGTAACAATCTGCCTACGCAGTAAACTATCATCTTTCAATGAAAAATTGCGGCCATGCAATAAATTAAGCGCCTTTTCATTTTTTAAAAAAAAGGAGCTCAAATGAGCTCCTTCTTCTACAACTACAAAATGATGATTAGTCAATTGCAGGAGTATATGTACCATCAGCAATTGGACCTTTGATACGATCCGCTTCTGCTAGCACAAGAGCAAGCAAGTTCTTCACGTTGTCTAAAGTTGCTACTGGGCTTAAAGTCGTCATTTTCAATGATTGAACCTGACCCACTTTAGTTACACCAATATTCGCTTCACCACGAGCAAACAATTCGTCTGCTACGTTTTGGTTCAATGTATCTAACAATTCTGCTGGGTAACCTGCTGGTACTACACGGAACAAAACAGATGCAAATTGAGGATCAACCAGCATTTCTAGACCGTCAGTTGCATTGATATAATCTGCAACATCACGTGTAAGACCTACACCATGATCGATCATCGAACCGTAAAGCTCTTCACCTAACGCTTCAACCGTCATCCACAATTTCAACGCGTCAAAACGACGTGTTGTTTGTAGTGACTTAGATACTAAGTTAGGAACGCCATGCTCTTCATCATAAGCAGAGTTTAAATACTCAGCTTCATAATGCATGAAACGATAGTTCGATTCATCTTTAAGCAAAAATGCGCCACATGAAATCGTTTGGAAGTAATGCTTATGGAAATCAAGCGTTACCGAGTCAGACAGTTCAATACCATCTAACATTGAACGATAGTCATTTGAAAGAATCAGTGCACCGCCCCATGCTGCGTCGATATGCATCCACGCGTCATATTTGTTGGTGATTGCACGCACTTCTTTCAATGGGTCAATTGCGCCTGCATCGGTTGTACCCGCAGTTGCAACCACACATGCTACAATTTTACCTTCAGCTTGAAGGTGCGCCATGGTTTTCTCAAGCGCGTCTATATCCATGCGTGCATTTGCATCTACAGGAACAGTGACAACAGATTGGAAACCCATACCCATCATGGCCATGTTCTTTTGCACAGAGAAGTGTGCATTTTCAGAACAGATCACTTTTACGTTACGCATTGCTTCCGCAGGTACGCCATCACGCTGAACAGACCACGGGTTACCGTTTTCGTCTTTCCAGTTTTTAGCAATACATGCATCACGTGCAAGCAAAACACCCATTAAATTAGACTGCGTACCGCCAGAGGTGAATACACCTGCTTGACCTGCACCATAGCCAACTTTTTGGCGAAGCCAGTCAATTAACTGAACTTCCATCAATGAACCTGCAGGGCTTTGATCCCATGAGTCCATAGATTGGTTAGTCGCGTTGATCAGCACTTCAGCGATTTGGCTTGTTACCATTGTTGGGCAATGCAAATGCGCTAAAGAATGTGGGTGATGTACTTTTAAGCTTTTGTTTAAGAACAGCTCAACCATACGGTCTAGTGATTTTTGTACACCCATACCTTCTTTTGAAGGATTGAATGCAATTGCACTACGAAGCTCTTTAATGCTACCGCCGGTGTACATTTTGTCATTTTGCAACCATGCAGAAACGGCTTTGACCGCTTCGCCCATTGCTGACTGATAGTCAGCAATGGATTGTGCATCATTGCAGAATAACGCTTTACGATGTTCTGCAAAATCTACCATGACTTATGCGCCTCGAGTTGCAACAAGTGCTTCAGCAAGTGCTTTCTTGAAGCGAACGATCACTTCTTCACATTCAGCTTGGTTAATGATCAATGGGCAAAGTAAACGAATTACAGTACCGTTACGACCACCTTTTTCTAACAACAATTTGTTGTTGAAACATGCTGCTTGAATTGCTGCTGCCAATTGAGAATCACCTGGTAAAGAACCCATGTGATCTGCTTTTTGACGTTCATCAACAATTTCAACACCAATCATCAAACCACGGCCACGTACGTTACCGATACATGGGAATTCTACCGCTAATTTTTTAATTTCAGCTTGTAAGAAGTCGCCACGCTCTTGCGCGTTTTGAGCCAAGTTTTGTTCTTTGATGGTTTTGATTGTTGCAAGACCAGTACCCATAGCAAGTTGGTTACCACGGAATGTACCCGTGTGACCCGCTGGTTGCCATGCGTCAAACTTACGTTTAATGCCCAATACTGCAAGTGGTAAGCTACCACCTACCGCTTTAGACATTACAACGACGTCTGGCTCAATACCTGCATGTTCAAAGGCAAACATTTTACCTGAACGTGCAAAGCCCGCTTGTACTTCATCAAGAATCAACACGATGTTGTGCTTTTCAGTCACTTCGCGGATTTTCTTTAACCATTTTACAGGTGCAGTCACTACACCGCCTTCGCCTTGGATTGCTTCCAAGATTACAGCTGCAGGTTTCGTTACACCACTTTCTACGTCTTCAATGAAGTTTTCGAAATAATAGGTTAATGCGTCTACACCCGCTTCACCACCAATGCCTAATGGGCAACGGTATTCATGCGGATACGGCATAAATTGAACACCCGGCATTAAGCCGTTCACAGCGTTCTTCGCAGACAAGTTACCTGTCATTGCTAAAGAACCGTGAGTCATACCATGGTAACCACCTGAGAAGCTGATTACTGAACTACGACCAGTGTAAGTTTTTGCTAATTTAATTGCTGCTTCTGTACCATCTGCACCAGATGGGCCACAGAACTGTAGACAATACTCTTCTTTACCACCAGGTAATTGCTCAAGTAGTGCTTCAGTAAAAGCATCTTTTAAAGGCGTTGTTAAATCCAAAGTATGCAATGGGAGGCCACTTGCAAGTGTGTCTTGGATACTTTGAATTACCGCAGGATGATTATGGCCTAATGCCAATGTTCCTGCCCCAGCCAAACAATCGAGGTACTCTGTACCTTCAACATCAGTAACCCAACAACCTAAAGCTTTTGCTATCGCAAGTGGAAGTTTACGCGGATAGCTACGAACATTGGATTCCATCTGGCTTTGGCGAGTCAAATAGTATTCGTTAGTAGAATTAGTGGCAGGGTTTACAGAAGAAACGCTCATATCGAATTACCATCTCTGATATGGGTTGAAAGAAATAAGTCGGGTGACTTGCGGTCCTTTGACTCGGTGCTTTATGAGTTTCTAGTTAGCTTTAAAAGCTCTTTGAGTATGGGCTAACTAGGAGGCGGATGATACAGACTTTTTCAAGAAAATAAATCACTTTTATGATCAAATAAAAAGATAATTTAGAGAAAAAACAGATCTATTCCATGGATATCTTGAATTATCATCTTACAGTGTGACAAAACAAAGAAAACCTTTTTATTTTATGCTTTTTTACAACTTATGAATGATTATTGTAATCTTCAATTATTTAAACAACTAAGTACTGATTATTTAAATAAATAATTCATCAAGCACTACATTTATTTTTCTTGAAAGATTTACAATCCCACCACAGATTTTCCTTTAATCCATCACAATCCCCTTTTAAGATAACAGCATAAGCTAAATTAATCATTCTGAAAGAAGAATAGGTCATAACAATGCGTAAAATTATCTTATCCACTGTTTTATTAGCATCCGGTCTAGGTTTGGCAGCAGCAACTCAAGCAGCTGAGCCACTCAATTACAACATCGTGAATATTCAGGCGGATGCTACTCGCCAAGTGTCGAACGACCAAATGTATGCCGTTTTATATATTGAAAAATCAAATAAACAGCCGGCTGAACTTGCTACCCAAATCAACCAATTGATGACCCAAGCGGTGAACACAGCCCGTAAATACCCTGCGGTAAAAATCGAAACGGGATCTCAAAGCACCTACCCGATTTATGACAATGACAGTCGTAAATTGAAAGAATGGCGTGGTCGTGCCGAAGTACGTTTAGAAAGTACAGACTTTAAAGCAGCTAGCCAATTGGTGAGCGAGTTACAACAAAATTTCCAAACTCAATCCATCAGCTTTAGTGTGTCAGATGCACAGCGTAAAAAAGTTGAAAATGAACTGATGGTTGAAGCATCCAAAAACTTTCAACAACGTGCCCAAGCGCTCGCTCAGGCATGGAATAAATCAGGCTACAACTTAGTTAATATTAATTTAAATACCAGCAATTATGGTGGTCAGCCAGTTCCGCGTATGGCGATGATGAAAGCTGCGGCAGCTGATGCTATTCCTGAGCAAGAAATGGCAGGTGGTGAATCTAAAATCACGGTCAGTGCAAATGGCTCTATCCAGTTCAAATAATTAAATTCATTTTAAGAAACCGTGCTTTAGCGCGGTTTTTTTAATTATAAAATCCACCTATTCTTTATTTAAATTAAAAAGTCTATTAGCTTAGTCAAATTCATAGTTTTAAATGATAATCATCCTTATTTAAATTTATCACACTCAAGATTATGATACGCGCACTCTCTCCATTGCTCACACTTTTATGTATAGTTCAAGCAAAAAATCTTCAAAGCTTCAAAACTTCCCTTTATTACCGCTGAGTATTGCCGTAGGTATAAGCATGGTTGCCACTATGGCTTCTGCTGCTGAAAATACAGATACCGCGCAAGCTGATGTTTTACCGACCATCACCATTGAAACTCAAGGGAACTGGCTGGAAAACGCCAATGAAAAAAAGGTGCAAAAGCATGCCGGTGCGCGGACCATTATTGACCGTAAACGCTTAAACGAAAGCGCAGCAACATCTCTAAAAAATGCGTTACGCCAAGTTTCTGGTGTTCAGGTTCAAGAAAATAATGGTACTGGCGGTAGCGATGTTTCATTAAATATTGGCGTTCGTGGATTAACTTCTCGCCTCTCTCCACGTTCAACTGTGTTGATCGATGGCATACCAATGTCATTTGCACCGTATGGCCAACCACAGCTTTCGATGGCGCCTGTCTCTTTAGGAAATATAGAATCTGTTGATGTAGTCCGTGGTGCAGGTTCTGTCCGTTTTGGGCCACAAAATGTCGGCGGTATTATCAACTTTGCCACACGTAGCATTCCTGAAGACTTTAAAGGTACCGTGGCATTAAACTCTGAATATGCAACAGGTACAGATCAGGTAAAATTAGGTCCTAGTCTGTTTGTTGGTGGAACATTAGATAATGGTTTAGGTCTTGCCTTGCTTTATTCAGGTACTAAAGGCAACGGTTATCGTGAAGCGAACAATAAAAATGACATTGATGATGTCATGTTAAAAACCGCTTATGACATCACTGATCAGGATAAAATCGCATTAAATTTCCATCATTACGATGGTACAGGTGAAATGCCTGAAGGTTTAAGCGCTGCTGAATTCGAAGTAAATCCATATCAAACGTCGCATTATCGTGACTTTTTCACTGGCCGTCGTTCAGATGTATCCCTACGTTATACACATAAAGATGACACGAACAACTTTGAACTTTTAAGTTATTACATCGATTCATTCCGTACCAGCAACCTTGAATCTACTTTAGCCAACGGCAATCATCGCTTAGATGCTTCACCGCGTGATTATAAAGTCTTTGCCATTGAGCCACGTTATTCACGTAGCTATAGTTTAGGTAGCACGCTGAATGAAGTGACTGTCGGCTACCGTTATATGGACGAAGAGAGCACCGAGTTCGCAGGCCGTACTGAATACGCAGCAGATGCAGAACCCGGTCAGTTTATAGCACGTACCCGTAGTGCGGGTGGCACCAAAGCGCATGCTGCTTATATCGATAACCGTATAGAACTGGGTAAATGGAATATTACACCCGGCGTTCGTTTTGAATCGATTGATACGCAAAACAGTTTTAGTGCCTATAAAAATGGCGTATTACAAAATACTGTTCATCCATCGATCCAATCAGATGAATTTTTGCCAAGTTTAGCTATCCTGTATAAAGCAACAGACCATTGGAATTTCTTTGCCAATGCCGGTGTCTCTTTTGGTCCACAGCAATATAACCAGTTAGCAACAACGCAAGGTACTACAGCGGTCACCACCTTAGATGGCTTACATCCTGAAAAGTCTAATAACTATGAAATTGGTACCAAATATTTAGGCAATGGTTTGAGTGCTGAATTGACTGCGTTTTATCTAGATTTTGACAAAGAACTGATTTTAGAACGTGATGCTGCAAACAATGGCATTTGGACTGACCTCGGTGCTACAAGTCATAAAGGGATCGAAACCGGTTTTAGCTATGACTTTGGACATTTAGCTGACAAGCTCAAAGGCTTAAAAGCCTATGGTAATTACACCTATACCAAAGCGGTTGCTGAAGCAGGTAACTTTAAAGGTAAAGATTTGCCCTTCTATTCACAAAATGTCGCAAACTTTGGCTTAGGCTATAAATATGATGCTTGGTCCATCAATGCTGACATGTACGCACAATCTAAGCAACGTGCTCCAGGTAACCAAGATTCTAACATCTACCAAACTGAAGAAACTGCAAACGGTAAACTGGGCGATATTCCTGGCTATTCAACTTTCGCTGTACGTACAGGCTATGACTTTAGCGGTTCGCTGCAAGGGGTTAAAGTTGCCGCTGGCATCAAGAATGTATTTGATAAACAGTATTTCACCCGTTCATCAGATGCAACCGGTGGTAAATATATTGGTCAGCCACGAACCTTCTTCTTACAAATTTCATTCGACTTTTAAACTGGTCTAAATATAAAGATCCCACCATGTGTGGGATCTTTATTGAATAATATATATGGACATCCATATATTCATATGTAAAGATATATGAAAATCCATATATGCAGATAAACATGGAACAGACTGAATTTTTCAAATTACTTGCAGATGAGACTCGTCTGAACATCATCATGCTGTTGGCTTGTAAAGGTGAACTCTGCGTCTGCGAACTCACTGAGTCCCTTGAATTGAGCCAACCTAAAATTTCGCGTCATTTGGCATTACTGCGTTCATCAGGTGTGCTGAGTGATCAACGTAAAGGTCAATGGGTCTATTACTCCATTCACCCTGCACTGCCTACTTGGTGTACACAAATACTTGATGTCATGCGTCACCAAGAACGATTTAAAAATCTCGATTTAAACTCTCCGAAAGGCACTACAACATTGTGTGAAACGCTATGAATTTTTTATTTCTATGTACTGGCAATAGCTGCCGCAGCATTTTATCCGAAGTACTTTTTAACCAGCGTGCCCCTGAAGGTTTCCGTGCTTATAGCGCAGGCAGTAAACCTTCAGGACAAGTCCACCCATTTACCTTAAAAACCCTACATAACCTCAATCTACCGACTGAGGGTTTGTCGAGTAAAACCATCGCAGCATGTGAACAATATCAACCCGATGTGGTAATTACCGTCTGTGGTTCTGCCGCTCAAGAAGCTTGCCCAATTTACTTAGGCTCTGCCATCAAAGCCCACTGGGGCTTAGAAGATCCTTCCCATTTAGAGCTTGTAGATGAAATAAAACTTGCAGCATTTCTTGATACCGTGGCGCATATTAACCGCCGTTTAGATGCTTTATTTGCACTCGATTTTACGCAATTAAGTCGTGAAGAACTCAACCTAGAAATCCAAAAAATTTCAGAGATCCAATAATGGCTGCTGCAAAACTGTCATTTCTAGACCGCAATCTAACGCTATGGATTTTTATCGCAATGGGGCTAGGCATTGCGATTGGCGTCTATATTCCAAGTGCTTCAAGAGCTTTAAATCAACTCAATATCGGTGATGTCAATATTGCGATTGCCATTGGTTTAATCCTGATGATGTATCCGCCTTTGGCGAAAGTGGATTACAAAGCGCTGCCTGAAGTGTTTAAAGATAAACGTACCTTATACCTATCACTGGTTCAAAATTGGTTAATCGCACCTTGCCTGATGTTTATTTTGGCGATCGTGTTTTTACAACACTACCCTGAATACATGACCGGTTTGATTCTGATTGGTTTAGCACGTTGCATTGCAATGGTTCTGGTTTGGAATGATCTCGCTTGTGGGGATAACCAATACGTAGCGGCTTTAGTGGCCTTTAACAGTATTTTCCAAATTGCATTTTTTAGTACCTACGCATGGTTCTTTTTGAGTTTTTTACCGCCTTATTTTGGTATAGAAGCACAAGTGATCCAAGTCAGCTTTTGGACCATCACACATGCAGTATTGGTGTATCTAGGTATTCCCTTCCTGCTCGGTTTCCTGACGCGTGCCATATTGGTAAAACAAAAAGGTCTGGCTTGGTATAAAAATCAATTTATACCCAAAATCAGCCCCATCAGTTTAATGGCATTACTCTTTACCATTGTGGTGATGTTTAGCCTCAAAGGTGCAGATGTCTTGAGCCTTCCAATGGATGTACTGCGTATTGGCATTCCCCTCACGATCTACTTTGTGGTGATGTTTTTCATTAGCTTTTTGATGAGCAAATGGATGGGTAATAATTACGCCAAAACCACTGCCATATCCTTTACCGCAGCGGGTAATAATTTTGAACTTGCCCTCGCTGTTGCCATCGCCACCTTTGGTATTGCATCTCCGATTGCATTTACCACGATTATTGGCCCATTGGTTGAAGTCCCTGTGCTAATTGCATTAGTGAGTGTATCGCTATGGTTAAAACGAAAATGGTATAAAGAGAACTAAAATGAAGCTCCCCAATATTCAACTAGATCTACTTGAAACACCGCGTTTTGAACAAGTTCAAGCTAAAGCACTTGAACATCCGCCACGCATTCTGCTGCTATATGGCTCTAACCGTGAACGCTCATTTAGCCGCCTAACGGTATTGGAGGCGGGTCGAATCCTTGAACATTTTGGTGCAGAAGTCAAAATTTTTCATCCTAAAGGTCTTCCACTGCCTGAAGATGCTGAAACTTCACATCCCAAAGTTCAGGAATTACATGAATTGCTTACATGGTCAGAAGGCATGGTTTGGTGTTCGCCAGAACGACATGGTGCGATGAGCTCTATATTGAAAGCACAAATTGATTGGATTCCTTTAGCGTCAGGTGCCATTCGTGCTACTCAAGGTAAAACGCTGGCGTTAATGCAAGTCAGTGGTGGTTCGCAATCTTTTAATGCTGTTAACCAAATGCGCATCCTTGGGCGTTGGATGCGGATGATCACGATTCCAAATCAATCTTCCGTTGCAAAAGCATTTTTAGAGTTTGATGAAAATGATCGCATGAAACCTTCCTCCTATTACACTCGCATTGTCGATGTGATGGAGGAATTATATAAATTTACCCTACTCACACGTGGTCAATCTGCCTACCTCACAGATCGCTATTCTGAACGAGTTGAAAGTGCGGAAGAGCTCTCTAAACGGGTTAATCAAAAGAACCTTTAATGAAAAACTCCTGCATCTGTGCAGGAGTTTTAGTCTAAAAATTTCATCAACTTTAACTTAAGCCAATAATTTATAAAATAATGTCGTTGAATCTATTGTACCCGTATGGCTCAATACAAATTGCGGAATGATCCCAGCTTTTATATAGTTAAATTTTTCATACAGCCTTTCAGCGACATCGCCTGTACGCGTATCAAGTACAAGTAATTTCAAGTTCAAGTGTTTTGCTTTATCTTCTGCAAGTGTGAATAGTTGGTGAGCAATGCCTTGCTGACGTACCTTTGGATGCACCATAAGTTTTTCAATCTCAGCACGATGCAGTGCATTGGCTTTGGTGGCACGAACCAATTGTACTGTGCCCACAATTTCACCGCTTTGTAGCGCCGCCCACAAAAAGGTTTTATGCTTTTGAATATCCTTTGTCACAGCAGACCAATATTCATCATAGTGCGACTTAGATTCTTTAGCTAAAAAACCCAGTGATGCACCATCTTGCACACATTGTGCCAATAATTCGCACAGTTGAGCCTGCTCATCTTTTAGATCTTGAAGGTTTAAATATTAAATTTAGCTCATATTATTTTCCTCTTATTTCTATTTTTATCGTTATATTCAAATGACATGCCATAAAAAATCCCGCTCGGAAGCGGGATTTTGATCTTTCAATTTAGTAAATTGACATATGATTGCGATGGATCATTTCAAGTGATCGGGCTTCCCCTAAAACTTGATGAACTTTATCTGAGGCCAAACCTTTAACGATTTCTGCCGAACGTGAACTGAAGTTTACACGACCAACGGCAACTCGATGACCTTGTGTATCGACACATTCCACCACATCACCACGTTCGAAATGCCCTTCAACCGCTTTCACACCGACAGGTAATAAACTGCGGTGATTATCACGAATGGCTTTGACTGCGCCATCATCAATTACTAAACGACCCGCTGTTTGTAAATGTGCAGCTAACCATTGTTGATGAGCTGTGACACGGTCATTATCCGTAATGAATAAGGTACCGAGTAATTCACCTGCCATCACACGTGAAAGCACATTATCGCTATCACCGCTCGCAATGACTGTTGGACAACCAGACTTGGCTGCTAAACGTGCCGCACGAACTTTGGTCAACATACCGCCACGACCGAATTTACCGCCGCTACCAGCCATATCGAATAATGATTCATCCATTGCGCGTACTGTATGAAACAGTTTTGCATCTGGATTGGAACGAGGGTCAGAGTCGAACATACCTTCTTGGTCAGTTAGAATCACCAAGAGGTCTGCATGAACCTGTCCAGCCACCATCGCAGCTAAAGTATCGTTATCGCCAAAGCGGATTTCGTCAGTCGACACTGTGTCATTTTCATTGATCACAGGAATCACACGCCAATCGATCAAATGCTGCAAAGCATCACATGAGTTTAAATAGCGACGACGGTCTGCCAAGTCATCATGCGTTAACAACACTTGCGCTGTGCGTATCGAACGTTGTTCTAATACGCTAGACCAAGTATGAATTAAGCCCATCTGACCAATGGCAGCACAAGCCTGTAGACTGGGTAGATCTGTGGGTCGGTTGTCCAAATTCATACGAACCATCCCTTCAGCCACAGCACCGGAAGACACAAGAATGATCTCGTGTCCTGCATTGTGTAGTTCTGCAATTTGTCCCGCCCAATGCGAGATTGCATCCAGATCTAACCCTTTTCCGTTTGCTGTGAGTAGTGATGATCCGATTTTAACAACGATACGTTTACAACCCTTGAGCTGACGTTGCCCATCTACCACTTCTATCATCTTGTCCTCAGACTTGTTTGCTTTGACACTTATTCAGCAATTAACGTACGTAGTACGATTCTGCCTCATCATCACCGTCTTCAAATTCATCATCAAAGTCTTCACCTTGACCTGCCAGACGTTGTTGACGACGCATTTCACGATATGCTTCTTTCGCAGCAAGCGTTTGCTCACGTGTTTCAGCTTCAAGCTGATCACGGAACGCTTTAACTTCTGCTGCATATTCAGGATCTTCAGTTTCGCGTTCGCGCTGTTCTTCAATTTGATCCATCAGGTAGTACACAACGTCTTTAGTACCTTCAAACGTTAAACCTGAAGTTTTGAATACAGGGCCTTTCCACTGCAACTCTTCGAGAATGTGATCACACCATTCATCACGCGTTTCAGCCGCCAATTGGTCTACTTTATTGAGTACCAATACAACAGGTAATTTTGAAAGTGTTGGAGAGAATTTTTTCAACTCTTCCAAAATTGCTTTTGCATTGTACGCAGGGTCTGATCCATCAATCGGTTGAACATCTACGATGTGCAATAAAATACGTGTACGAGCCAAGTGTTTCAGGAATCGAATACCTAGACCTGCACCTTCTGCCGCACCTTCGATTAGACCTGGAATATCCGCCATTACAAATGAACGGTGACTATCGGCATCAACCACACCTAGGTTTGGCACCATAGTGGTAAATGGATAATCTGCAACTTTTGGTTTTGCTGCTGAAACTGCACGGATAAAGGTTGATTTACCCGCATTTGGCATACCCAACAAACCAACGTCTGCGAGTACTTTTAATTCAAGACGAATTTTACGATATTCGCCTTTTGAGCCGTGTGTACATTTACGTGGAGAACGGTTGGTTGAAGATTTGAAGTGAGTATTACCCAAACCACCTTCACCACCTGCTGCCACTAACACACGCTGACCGTCAGCCACTAAGTCGCCGATGATATCGCCAGATTCTGTATCTACAATTGTTGTGCCCACTGGAACGAGCAATACGGTATCTTCACCGCCACGACCTGAGCAGTTCGCTCCACGACCATTTTTAGCACGTTCTGCACGGAATTTACGTGTATAACGATAATCTACTAGGGTACTTGTGTCGTTGTCGGCTTGAACGTATACGTTACCGCCACGACCACCATCACCACCATCTGGACCACCAAATGGTACGAATTTTTCACGGCGAAAACTGGCTACGCCATTGCCACCGTCGCCAGCCTCTACGGTAATGACTGCTTCATCAACAAAGCGCATGTTTGCCAATCCTCTAAAAACTTTAAAACCGCTTATTCTGCCATATTTTAAAGAATTTCTCGAACAATATTATTCAGCAATACTATAAATTTCATTTATCTTGGTACTGATGCAAATTTTTAGGAAAATCCGCACCTCGCTCGAAAATCTTTAGCTCATCATCAAAATACCTTTGATAAATGGCAAACGAATTTCACTCCCCATTTCCGAAAGCTATTTACGTGCATTTTCCTTAGCTTCAATAATTTCAGGCAAGGTTCGTTCAACCCAACCAATCAGATGCATTAACTTTTCTGCAGCCTGTGAGCCCATTAAAGTCAGTTGATATTCAACTTTGGGTGGCACGACTGGATAGACTGTCCGTAAGATAAAACCATCTTGCTCGAGCATTTTCAGCGTTTGAGCCAACATCTTTTCGCTCACCCCTTCGATCCGCTGCTTAAGTTCACTAAAACGGTGTACCCCTTCAGTCAAACAACGCAAAACTAATACTGACCATTTATTGGTGAGATGTTCCAATATTTCTCGAGATGGACAATCAGTGGATAAAACTTGACCTAATAATTTACTTGTAGCGTATGTGTTCATTAAATCTTTCCTCAAAGTCACTAACTTACTTTTTGGTACGTACTTACATTTAGTAAGTTAACAGATTAAGATTCAACCATCAAGATCATTTATTCAACAATCAGAGGGTTTAAATATGAAAATCGCAATTACAGGTGCAACAGGTCAACTAGGCCAATTGGTCCTTAAATTTTTATTGAAAGAAACCGCAGCCGAAAACATCATCGCTTTAGTTCGCTCGCCAGAAAAAGCAGCATCCCTACAAGCTCAAGGCATCGAACTGCGTCATTTTGACTATGATCAACCAGATACACTTGTTCCTGCACTACAAGGTGTCGATAAATTATTACTCATTTCCGCCAATGAAATCGGTCGGCGTACTCCACAACACAAAGCCGTAATTGATGCTGCAGTAGAAGCGAAAGTTCCATATCTTGCTTATACCAGCCTGTTACGTGCAGATACGTCACCATTGGGTTTATCTCAAGAACATCGTGAAACAGAAAGTCTGATTCAAGCTAGTGGTTTAACCTATACCTTCTTACGAAATAACTGGTATGTCGAAAACTATCTTGCCGCTGTAGGGCATGTGTTTGAAACAGGTATCTTATTTGGTGCAGCAAAGGATGGGAAAATTAATGCAGCGACCCGTGCTGACTATGCTGAAGCAGCTGCAAAAGTACTTACAAGCTCTGGTCATGAGAATAAAACCTATGAACTTGCAAGCTCAGACAGTTTCACATTGGCACAGCTTGCTGAAACCCTACAGCAAGTTTCAGGTCAAAATATTCACTATCAAAATTTAACTGCAGAAGACTACACGCAAGGTTTATTACAAGCTGGCTTACCTGCTGGTCTTGTAGATGTGATCGTCGATGCCGATATCAATAGCATTGACGGTGCGATGCAAAGTGATCGCAAGGACTTGGAACATCTACTCGGTCACCCAACCACTACTCTACACAGTGCTGTTGAAGCTGCTTTAAAATAAGATCGAACCATAAAAAAGCCCGAATTGATTCGGGCTTTTTTTGAGTTGAATCATGCTTATGGATGTACATTTTTTATCGGCAAATCCATATTCATATCTAAATTTGCCTTGGTATTACGCTCTGCGTTGTACATCGTGGCATTAAAGGTTGCAATTTTTCGCATGGTCATCGGGTCATTCAGTTTTAGCTGTGGTGCAAACTGATGTACCACATGCAAATCAACTTTTTCATTAAACTCAAAATACACAGGGCCATTAAAATTAATTCGAATAGGAATGTTATAGGTTCTTTTCAAATGAAAAGGCACATCTAACTTGACAGGAATGTCCATTTTTAAGGGAAATTTCGGCACAAGTTTATTTTTAATCACCAAATCTGTGGTCGCCTCAAGCGGCATCGTCTGGTTAATTTGAATATTGGTGGAATAATCAATATCCACTGAGATCGGAACCTCTACACTAAACTGCAAATCTGCCAGATATTTTCCCTTTAAGGGCAGTTACAGCTTCCGATCTAAAGCAATCTGCGTATCCAACGTCCCGATGGACTGCGTTTGCAAATAATTGCCAACGGAAATTTTGGTGGGTAGTGAATGCGACAATTGAATATCTGCATTTTTTGCACGTACTTGCATCGACGCATAAATATTTAAATACAACCAAAATAGTACCGCAACCAACAATGCAACTGCGATAAAACTCAAAATGATACGCTTCGCCGATTGAAATATCCACATGGCTTACTCCTGAGCTTTCGCTTCAGTTTTGGCATGCTCTCTATTGAGTCGCATTGTTTTTAGTGGAATCACCAATTCACCCTTTTTAATTTGAACGGGCAACGTATTTTGTACGTCCACTGTCGCTTTCAATGCCGTTTTAATTGGAACATTCAAATTACCTTCAATAGGAATGTTGGTTTTTAAATTTGCATTGAGTGGAATATGCAGGTTTTCTTTCAGCACGGTTTTGACTGGCGCATCAAATTTTAAATGTACTTTTTGCTCCAAAGGCACATTCATATTCACTGGAATATCCAATTGTATCGGGATATCACCTTTGAGTGGCAAAGTCACATCCTGCCCCATGACTTTAACTTTCACTTTGGTATTCACAGGAAGGTTTTGATTCACTTTCAAAGTTTCACGTACTGGAATCGTGGTCTTGATTGGGACTTGATTATCAAAATACACCCGTGGCGTCAGCGTTTGAGTTAAGGGAATATTTAAATTTTCATGTATCGGAATTTCAGCATTCACCCGCCCTGTCACCTCCACATCTAAGGCATCATGAATTTTGACTTCGGCTTGTAACGGCTCTTGCAGGTCAATATTGACGTTCTGATTTTCTAGCGGGATATAAATATTAAAGTGCTTAAACACCCAAATGGCGATGAGTACACCACAGAGTGCAGCAAACACAATAAATGCCAATCCACTGAGCATGTGCTTTGCTTGCAAACTAAATTCCTTTTGCTTTTTATTTTTTACAGCTTTATTTTGAACACATTACCCAAACCAGTTTGCAATTTTTTGTATTTATTTCTTTAATAATTTCATTAACTTAAAACTTGAATATTTTAGTCGGCTTTTTCATTATAAATGACTCGCACTCATCTAACAGTGGCAGAAAAAACAAGAACTTTTGATGCTTATGATCAATCCATTCGTCATCTATGCCTTAAGTTTTTAACCCATACTCTTTAGATAAAAAAAGAGCCTCAAATGAGGCCCTTTTTTTACAGCGTGAACTAATTAAGCATTCGTTTCAGCAGGAACTTTTGGATAGCTTACGCCGCCCATTTGCTCAGCAATACGCAATACTTGGCAGCTATAACCCACTTCGTTATCGTACCAAACATAAGCAGTTAAACGGTTACCAGAAGCGATTGTCGCTTGAGCGTCAAACACACCAGCAGTACGTGAACCGATAAAGTCAGACGATACAACTTCAGTTGAGTTTGTATAACCGATTTGACCTTGAAGGTTAGAGTTGATTGAAATTTGGCGAATGTATTCATTCACTTCTTCACGGTCAACATCTTGACCCAAAGTAAGGTTCAAAATTGCAAGCGATACGTTTGGAGTAGGTACACGTACTGAGTTACCAGTCAATTTACCTTGAAGAGCAGGAAGCGCTTTAGCAACTGCTTTAGCAGCACCTGTTTCAGTAATAACCATGTTCAATGTTGCAGCACGGCCACGACGGTCAGCTTTATGGTAGTTGTCGATTAAGTTTTGGTCGTTCGTGAACGAGTGAACTGTTTCAACATGACCATTGATCACTGTGTACTTGTCGTTTAACACTTTAAGTGTTGGTGTGATCGCGTTTGTTGTACAGCTTGCAGCAGAGATGATTGTATCTTCATCAAGGATGTCAGCTTGGTTCACACCGTATACAACGTTCTTCATGTCACCTTTACCAGGTGCAGTTAGAATTACACGTGCAGCGCCAGCGCATTTAAGGTGCTGTGCAAGACCTTCAGAATCACGCCATTTACCTGTGTTATCGATTACAAGTGCATTGTTAATACCGTAAGCAGTGTAATCAACTTCAGATGGGTTAGACGCATAGATCACTTTGATGAAGTTACCGTTTGCAATGATTGCTTCGTTTTCTTCATCAACAGAAATCGTACCTGCGAATGGACCATGAATAGAGTCACGACGTAACAAAGACGCACGTTTTTCTAAGTCACCGTCAGATGATTTACGAACAACGATTGCTTTAAGGTTAAGACCACGCCCTAGACCAGATTGGCTGATCATCAAACGTGCAAGGATACGACCAATACGACCGAAACCGTAAAGTACAACATCACGGTTTTCAACGTTAGTTGCATTGCCTTCAAGTGATTTCACAGCGTCAGCAACAAATGCGTCAACATCACCGCCTTTTTCTTTGAACTCAACAGCAAGTTTGCCAAGATCAATTTCAGCAGTACCGATGTTTTCGATTTTCGCCAAAGCTTCAAGAATTGGGAAAGTGTTCACAACTGAAAGTTCAACGTCAAGTACGCGAGTACGACGATGCGCTTTAAGAAT
Organism: Acinetobacter sp. YH12152; assembly: GCF_013418285.1. Taxonomy (NCBI): domain Bacteria; kingdom Pseudomonadati; phylum Pseudomonadota; class Gammaproteobacteria; order Moraxellales; family Moraxellaceae; genus Acinetobacter; species Acinetobacter sp. YH12152. The sequence goes on along the minus strand of NZ_VPCH01000027.1, from coordinate 29,576 downwards.
TTGGATAACCGAACGGTTAATTAAAGAACGACCGTATACTGTAGCTACGATGTTTTTTTCACGATATAACTGACCCACTAGGGCAATCATACGTTCCGCGATTTCTTCACGGTTTTTCCAGCGACCTTGGTGCTCTGCATGTAGGGCAACGATAGTGTCTTTGCTCACAGATACGTCCTCTAATTAATTGTAAATCTAAGCATAAATTTCAAAACCCCACAATTGTAATGGAAAACTGAAAATTAATGAATCTAAAAGCAGATTTCGACAAGGTTATTTTGTTATATATTCACTATCAATTTTCAAAATAATCATGATTAGTATTATGATTTTATAGCCGAAAGTTGAAAAACCGGCTTTTTCGCAGATTTTTGTCACAAAATTTCAAATGTAGTTTTATCAACCAGATCTCAGCACATTTAGCTCTAAGATGAACGAATAATTATATTTTTCAAATTGTGCTGTTTTTTTATTTTGCTCAATTTATAGTATTTTTACTGATGTTAAGCTCGTAATAATAATTTCACATTTTTAAATGATTTTTAAGACTATTCGACGGAGTCTTACATCTAAGGTTTGAATAAAGGGTTTAGCCTTCAGCTGGAGGTACTCTTACGAAACGTTGTTTCTCATTTGGCAAAATGAGAAGCGTGCTTCATAAGGAAACCATCTTGCGGAGCAATGCTCCTCACCGCAAAACTCGTTCACTACCGTCAATTTATTCAAAGTATCGCAAAAACATTTTTTATTAGAAGTAACCCTGTCTCAGACAATTGCGGATGACATTACAGCGTATCGTTCTTTTATTTGAATTAAATTACGCCTCTAATGTTACTGCCTAACATTAGTTTTAAAGTCAGATCAATATTGAAAATTCAGCTAATTTTTCAGATTATCAGCAAACTTTTCCAGATTAAAATCAAAGAAATTTACACTCAGCTCTAATATTTTCGGTAGTGCATTTAAACTATTCTCACCAGCACTAATCGCAAAATATCTCTGATCACTAAAAGATCGCACGTTTAAGGCATTTTCACATGGCTCAAAATCAAGATTGACGAGCTGTGAAGCATGTTCCTTCAGCAACATTAAAACCTGCATATAAGTCTGGCGCTTTTTTTGCTGCTGCGCTTTTAAAGCATCGGCTTCAAGGCTTTCATAATCCCCTGTTTTCGTCATGCGTTTGGAAAATCCAACATGCGCATGCGCGCCATGGGTACCCGTATTTTCTACAGTTGCGTCTGTAGCAAAGATCTTCTGTTGATCATCGACCGACTGCAAGAGCGCCTTCAGCGCCGTATGAATTTGCTGTGACTGATGATGATGAAACTCCCACTCATCTTCGTTTTGAACATTAAAAATGTGCGTACACCGTTTCAACAACAGTACTTGCCAAGCCTGTAGTTGAAGTCGCAGTCGTTTCAACTCCAAACTTGCCTCAAACTTAGGGCAACTACTCAAGACATTTAGACTCGTGATGAGCTTTTGAGATATTTGCATGCAATGAAAAAAGACAAAATCATGCTGTATCTGCTCACTTAGTTGAAATTGAACAGTCTGATGTAATGGCTTCAAAATCAATTCATTGAACTGCTGCTCAAAAACAGGTAAAACCGTCGCCAATTGTTGAGTGGCATCCTCTACATGCAGCATCAAAAGTAGATGCTTATCTACCCGTATATGGAGTTGCTGCATTAAATTTTGTAGATCTAAATGTATAAAACCTGCAATGGATGCTAGCTTTGACACTTGAATTTTTAATTGTTCTATTTGCTGATTCTCTAAAGCAATAGTTAAATCTATGGCCACCCCATCAAAAACGTCGTCTGCTAAAGCGTCATTGTGCTTTGTCGATAAAAACCGTGTAGCGGAATACTGCGTCGTCCAATCTAAATCAGGCGACAAAATATAAATAAACTCAGATGTTTGTACGATTTGTAAATATCTCGTTTTTTGTTCACGCTTTAAATAGTATTTAAAAATCGGATGTTGCCAAATCTCAGACGATTTCGGGATAGTGGCATCAAAAAATTGCCCCAACATATGTGACTTTAAGAAAATTTCGATCAAGAAAATTTTGACTTGCTGGGCAGTGAGTTCACGTGCATCACTCGGCGCAATCAAATCCATTTCACGGATGATTTGTGCAGCATTTAAAATGAAATGCCGATGTAATACGTTTTTTTCATGCTGTAATTCAAAATCTTCTTCGGCATCTATTTTATTGATATAGGCTAGGTTTTCTTCTAATTTTTGCGCAACTTGAATACTCATTGTCAATGTTCGAAGTTCTTCGAGCTGTGTTGCCAAATACTGTGCATGCTCACGCATGACATCATATTTTAGTACTTTCATCAGCATGCCCAAATTCATCGGTACATCTCTTTGATACGACTGTGATGAAGACTCCCAACGAATACCTTTTTGCGATAACATCTGCTGTATCTGTGCTAAATTGGATTGATCAAGATCAGTGCATACTTCAGATACAATACTCCGCCAATGCTGATCCAACACAGGCTCTAGCTGTAAAAGTTTAGCGCTTTGATGAAATGGGACAACCACTGAGTGCTTCCTGTATCTTGGTTCTTTAATCGATCTTTTATCGATTTCAGTTTATTTTTATCTAAAATAAATATTTTTGTACACCATCATTCAATACTGTTCTTCCTAAACAATAAATTGAATCATGGCGTGTTTTAGTTTTCTAAGTTTAAGATTTTCTTAAAAAACAGCAAGTGTTAATTGTGAACTGATCAATTTACCGTACCAATATTTTCAGTCTAAGAATCGATTCGATCATTTAACGCTTTTACATTTTTTGCTAGCGCACGTTCATTTTGCTTTTGTTTAAACAGATGCAAAACACCTTCTATCACCAATAACAATACCGCACCCCAAATTGGAATATAGGTCAGCCATTCTTCGGCTTCTACTCGCTCCCCCAATGCGATGGATGCAAAAGCTAACAACACGGGTTCTAAATAACTCAACAAACCAAAAATCACAAATGGCAAATAACGACTCGCCAACATATAGCTACCTAAGCCAAGCGCACTCAGAAAACCCAGTCCTAAAACCGCCAAAATCAGATACGGGAATAACGACATCAGCGCTAAACTATCGCTATGAATAAATCCTAAATAAAAGGCTACAGGCAAAATTAAGCAAAGATCCCACCAAAAACCACCCAAATGATCGGTTTTAAAGGTACGACGTAAAAAGAAATAAATCGGATAAGCCACAGCGACATAGACTGTTTCCCACGCGATACTGCCAATACGCCAAATTTCGTGACCGACCCCTAAAATTGCCAATGCCACGGCAGCCATCTGCCATTTAGACAGCTTTTCTTTATACAGTACACATCCAACCAGAACCATCACTAAGGGTAATAGAAAATACCCTAAAGATACTTCTAGCCCTCGGCCATTAATTGGCCCCCACAAAAACAACCAAAGCTGTGTAGTACATAAAAATGAACTAATGATTAACCAAATGAGAAAGATCGGTTGCTTGACCACACGCCAAAAAATTTCACTGACTTTGTTTAAATCTTTCATCCACCACATAAATAAGGTTAAAAATGGCAAGGTCGCCAACATGCGCCATGCAAAAGTTTGCTCGCTATCTAGAGGTTTTAAAAAGATGGTAAAGAAATACAAAATACCGAAAGTGACCGATGCCAATACAGACAATGCAACGCCTTTATACATCTTTCACTCCAGTCAAAATGACTACATAATCTTGATATTTTGCTTGATCAATCAAGCTTCTCACCTGGACATTCTAGCAAATAAAAAACCATGCACAGGCATGGTTTTTTAGCATTTGTTCAATTATTTAGGTTTTAGGTTTCACTGTCTGCTTGGTATGAATAATATCTGATAAATCATAACCAACAGATTGCGCATAATTTAAATATTCCTGAATCACTTCCTGATCTGGATGAGCCGAACGAGAAAGAACCCACATATATTTACGACGTGGCTCACCCACCAAAACTGTTTGATAATCTTCATCGGCTTTGAGTACCCAATAATCACCACGCCCTACAGGCAACCAACGAATGGCTTCTGGTAAGAAACTAACTTTTAATTTCGAGTTAAACGGTGCATTTTGTACAAATGCCTCGCCTATTGATTGTTTCTTGGTGCCATCTTTCGATACACAGCGATTATTGACATTAATATTGCCGTTTTCATTTAAGGTATAGACCGCAGTAACATCACGGTCACAGCTTTTTTGAAAGACTAAAGGCTTACGAGTAACTTCATACCACATACCTAAATAACGATCGAGCTCGACTTTTTCCACAGTCTGTAAAGGTTTCGTCTGTGCATAAGCCATTGTGGCTGCACCCAAACCAATTAACACTGCTGCACCAAGTGCAATTTTTGCGAGCTTAAAACCAGCTTTCGGAAGATTCGTTGTTGTCATTTTTATGCCTCATTTCGATGCAAAACATTCGATGAAAATTAAGTAATTCTTTCTCTCGTGTTTTTACTCTAGCGGAAAAAATTGCTCTAAAAATCATTTTCTTGTCTGAATTATGTATGTAATTCAGACAATATTCCGCATCTTGTCTAACAAAATTATGAAATCATCTGTGCTTTTAAACGCAAGATTTCATCACGTAATCGAGCAGCTTGTTCAAACTGCAAATCTTTCGATGCTTTCAGCATTTCTTTTTCCAGCTTGTTCATATGTTTTGCTAAAAGTTTTGGATCAGACATCAAATGACGTTCATCTGCAGTTAATGCCTTGGCCTGATCTGAAATTTTTGCATCGATTTCATCATCTGTCAGCACTTCACCTGTATCAATATCATTGACGTTTTGACGCACTGCACTGCGTGGCGTAATGCCATGTTCAAGGTTAAATGCAATTTGTAAATTACGACGACGATCCGTTTCATCAATGGCTTTTTGCATGGAGTCGGTCATACGATCTGCATATAAAATCGCTTTACCGTTTAAGTTACGCGCTGCACGACCAATGGTTTGAATCAAAGAACGCTCAGAACGTAAAAACCCCTCTTTGTCAGCATCTAAGATGGCGACTAAAGACACCTCTGGCATATCTAAGCCTTCACGCAGCAAGTTAATCCCAACAATTGCATCGTATACACCTGAACGCAATTCATGAATAATTTTAGTTCGTTCAACAGTGTCAATATCAGAATGTAAATAAGCGACCTTAATACCATATTCTTTCAAATATGAAGTTAAATCTTCTGCCATACGTTTGGTTAATGTCGTAACCAATACACGCTCATTTAAGTTTTTACGATTATTAATTTCTGACAATACATCATCCACTTGCGTTAACACTGGACGAATTTCAATTTCAGGGTCGACCAAACCTGTGGGTCGAACCACTTGCTCAACGACTTGTTCAGACTTTTCCATTTCATAATGTGCAGGCGTTGCACTGACATAAATGGTCGAAGGAATAATCCGCTCCCATTCTTCAAATTTCATTGGCCGGTTATCAAGCGCACTTGGTAAACGAAAACCGTAATTGACCAAATTTTCTTTACGTGAACGGTCACCTTTATACATAGCCCCAATTTGCGGAACGGTAACGTGCGATTCATCAATGATTAATAAAGCATCATCAGGTACATAATCAAACAAAGTCGGAGGTGCTTCACCTGAGGGACGACCTGACAAATGCCGTGAGTAGTTTTCAATACCATTGGTATAGCCAAGCTGCTGCATCATCTCTAAGTCATAACGTGTTCGCTGTTCGATACGCTGTGCTTCGAGTAATTTATCATTGGCGCGGAAAAAGCCGAGTCGTTCAGTTAATTCTTCTCGAATAGTCCCAATTGCACGCTGCAAGTTATCTTTAGGCGTCACGTAATGGCTCTTTGGATAAATCGTAATACGTGGCACTTTACGGACTAGCTTGCCCGTCAATGGGTCAAACCATCGAACTGAATCAACTTCATCATCAAACAACTCAATTCGAATGGCATTTTGATCCGATTCTGCAGGGAAAATATCAATAATTTCACCACGGATACGGTATGTGCCACGTAGGAATTCGAGTTCATTTCGGGTGTATTGCATTTCCACCAAACGACGAATGATGTCATCACGGCTGATACGGTCACCTTCCACGATATGCAAAAGCATACTCATATAGGCATTCGGGTCACCTAGACCATAAATGGCTGAAACTGACGCTACAATAATTGCATCACGACGTTCTAATAATGCTCGGGTTGCCGAAAGACGCATTTGGTCAATGTGATCATTAATCGATGAGTCTTTTTCAATAAAGGTATCTGAAGATGGCACATAGGCTTCGGGCTGATAATAGTCATAATAACTGACGAAATATTCCACAGCATTATGCGGAAAGAAGGCTTTAAACTCACCATAAAGCTGCGCAGCCAAAGTTTTGTTATGCGCCATAATAATCGTTGGACGTTGCGTGCGAGCGATCACATTTGCCATGGTATAGGTTTTACCCGAACCAGTTACCCCTAAAAGCAACTGGTCATGCATTCCTTTCTCAATCCCCTTGACCAATTTCTCAATCGCTTGAGGCTGATCACCTGCGGGCTGATATTGTGTTACCAGTTCAAAAGGCTGTTCCTGCATCACACTCTTCTTCAACAGTTTTTATAGGGCTTTATTATGAGGGCAAAGTTGCACAAAACAACGCTAAATTTATGTAAAAAGCCAAAGTCTCTTACAGACAGAAGTAATCTTTATTTAGTATGAGTTTCTAGATTTTTTCGTCAACTTCAAAATTATAAATCACCTGATTGAGCCAATTTTTTTCAAAGAAACTCTTTAGGCTAAAAAACTCATAGGTAAAGCGTTCATTTAACCCAGATTGATACTTGACCTAGCTAAATTTCACCTGCAACATGAACAAAAGGACGCCACAGATCAAACTTTATGACTTACCAATATCATGACGAAAGTATTGTTAAAAACTTAGCTGAAGATACCATTTTTGTTTTTGGCAGCAATATGGCAGGTCAACATACTGGCGGTGCAGCGCGTACTGCCCTAGAGCATTTTGGTGCAATGAATGGTATTGGTCGTGGATGGGCTGGTCAAAGTTTTGCTATTCCAACAATGAATGAGCATTTACAACAAATGCCATTGTCTCAGATTCAACATTATGTTGATGATTTTAAAATCTATACCAAGAATCATCCGAAGACCAAATATTTCATTACTTCGATTGGCTGTGGTGTCGCTGGCTATAAAGTTGAAGAAATTGCTCCCATGTTTAAGGGGATTTCCAGAAATGTTATTTTTCCAATTTCATTCCGTCCTTTCGTTGAAAAAGCTTTACCTAAACTTACTTCGAAACTTCTACATACAATTTTTCAAGACTCGGTAATTTTTGCACCTTCGGCAGATGAATTGGTTGATGTTCTGGCCTTAACAGATAATGAAAAAAGTCTTGCGAAAATTGTGCTGAATACCCAAATGTACCCGACAGATAGCAATGGTCGTGACCGTATTTTTGAAATTGAAGATATTTTGCATGCGCTGAATGGGAAAATATTTGAGTTTCAAAGCAACTCAGAAGGCCCAATGATGTTTGGCGGCGTCATTTTAGCCCTACTTGAACTGTACAATATCAATGAAAAAGATTTCATTGATGTTTGGAAAGCTGAACGTGAAATCGCTGCACCAAGACCTGAAAATAAAGCTCGTAAAGCCAGCCGCTAAAGACTTTTTTCACCATATCTCCCCCCCTAAAAAAGCCAAAGTCTACATTGGCTTTTTATCTAAGTTGAATTAACGACTTTTAGCGACATAAGTCACACTAAAAATAAAGTTTATTTTACATATCACATTATTTTAATATCATTTTTTTCATCTTATACTACATGCTGTAATTATCATGAAGAATGACGAGCACATAAAATAGACATGCTAGATTCTCCTTTTTTTGAGCTATCCCCCATTGCCATGTGGCTTGAAGATTACAGTGAAGTCAAAAAACAATTTGATCTCTGGCGTCAGCAAGGTGTGCAGGATCTCTCCACTTTTCTTCAACAAGATGAATCACGTATTCTGCAATGTGCAAGAAAAATAAAAATCTTACAGGTCAACACAAAAACGTTAGAACTGTATCAAGCGCGTAATATTGAACATTTATGTCAAAACCTGGATTTAGTTTTTCAGGCGGAGATGTGTCAAACACATATTAGAGAATTGGTTGCATTATGGAATGGTGAAACACATTTTTCCCATTCTGCCGTGAACTATACGCTCAGTGGGCAACGCCTAGACATTCAACTCAAGGGCATCGTGCTACCGAGTCATGAGCAGGATTTATCTGCCGTCTTAATTACGACTGAAGATATCACCTCTTATACTGAAGCTTGCCGTTTACAAGAACAAAGTCGTCATTTGGCAGAAGCGCGTTTTCATTATTCTCCGACCTCACTTTGGGTCGAAGATTTTAGCCGGATTAAAATCAAATTAGATCAGCTACGCGCTTTAGAAATCGAAGACTTTGTCACTTTTTTGGATGTTCATCCCGATTTTGTACAAGAGTGTATTAAGGAAATACTGATCGTTGACGTCAATCAAGCCACGCTTGATTTATTTGGCGCTCCGAACAAAGAAATATTGCTCAAAAATGTACATAAAGTATTTGCCAAAGAGATGCTTCAAACATTTAAAGAACAGTTGATTGAACTTTGGAATGGTAATTTACATCATCAACGTGAAGCCGTAAATTATGCACTTGATGGCAGTATTCGCCACGTCTTACTACAATTTACTGTATTTCCCGATTATCTCGACGACTGGAGCACCGTGCAGGTTGCCTTAACCGATATTACCGCACGTAAAAAGGCTGAAAATTATCTTGAATATTTAGGTAAACATGACGTCCTGACCAAACTCTATAACCGTTCATTTTATATCGCAGAACTCAAGCGTCTCGAACGCAATCAATTACGTCCTGTTTCTTGTATTTTTATTGATTTAAATGGACTAAAAGAACTCAATGACAGTATTGGACACGATGCTGGTGACAGTATCCTCAGACGTCTAGGCAACATTCTTAACCAACTTATTCAGCATACGCCCTATTCTGCTTCGCGCATTGGCGGTGATGAATTTGTCATTCTATTACCCGGTGCAGATGATGCAGCTCTGCAAAACTGCTTACAAAGTTTGAATGAGTTGTTATTGGTCGATAACCAGTTTTATTCAAATCAACCGATGAGTATATCGATTGGTTCTGCCACCAATATCTTGAATGAGCGAATGGAAGATATGCTTAAACGTGCTGATCTTGGCATGTATCGTCAGAAGAAAAAGTATTATCTCAATAAAGACCGTAGAATTCAGTCTGAAATACGCAATTAAAAACAATAATTTGCAATAAAAAAGCCATGGTTTTAATCATGGCTTTTTTATTTAAATCTCTTAACGCTTACCCATCGAACGACGTGTACCGCGTGGTGGCATCCAAGTACGATCAGCATAACGCTGAGGTTTTGGACGCATATCTTCAAAGATTTCATCCGAAGCATTATCTTCAGCTTTTTTAATCGGAAAAGGCAAATTGACTAAAGCCTTTTTCTTGGGAGGGTTTTGCGTACTCATACGAATAACTCAATTGAATCTGGCGCTATTGTACAAAAAAAATGGTTTTGGTGTAAAAGGCTTTGAGAGATTAACCACGATTGACATATAACGACTCAACGATGAACTATGACTTATATCTATATAGGACAACAAAACAAAAAGTTGCTTTGAATATGGTCGTTTTAAACTATTTTATTGACCCAAATCAACCAATACACTGTCACTAATGTCAATAAATATTGAATATTTACAAATAGATAGAACCATTTCTAAATTTCAAAAAAGTTAGATTTTTTTACACAAATACCTACTTAAAGCCCTCAAATAATACAAATCATCAAAAATGTTACAGGACTATTACGTTTATTCTTGTTTTCTATAACATTTTTTACGCACTAATTTTGAATAATGAGCACTTAGAAAAATTATTATCAATTTATGGACATGGAGTCCTTTCAAATGAAAAAAAGTGTATTGTGCATTGCTGTTTCTATGGCTGCCCTACCTATGCTCAGTCATGCAGACTCACCATATTTTAGTTTAAAAGATGGCGATGGCTTCAAACGTTTTTCTGTCTCTGTTGGTGCTCTACATGTTATGCCACAAGGTAAAGCACAGCCATTCCATGTTGATACATCAGTAAAAAATGGTGAAACAGCCAAAGTTGGTGATATTTCAATTGACGCAGTAAAAGCCAATATGGATCCAGCTATGGATCCAAACATTTCTACTTGGTTTGTCGGTTTGCTCGATAAATTAGGTACGAGTACCTTACCAGCAGGGCTAAGCGGTACTGCTGAAATTAATGGCCTACAAAGTTGGGATAACCAAGGTACTGGCCTTGAAGCCGATGATGTAACCACACTAGGCATCATGACCAACTATTTCTTTACTGATAACATTTCTTTAGAAATGAAAGCGGGTATTCCGCCAAAAGTTGATTTACAAGGATCAGGAAAAATTTATGCGCCATTTGCAGCTATTGCGACACCTGAGTTAGGTATTATCGACCTACCTGAAATCGCAATGAAGAATAGTTTGCTGATTACAGATTTAGAAGCCTACGGCCCAGCGGCATCTGCTCGTGCATGGACCCCCGCTGCAGAAATCCAATATCACTTCGGTAAAACTGGCGTCAATAAATTCCGTCCCTATGTGGGTCTAGGCGTGATGTATGCTTACTTCAATGAATTGGAAATGAATCCACAAATTGAGAAAGATTTGATTGCTGCAGGTCACATGATTGCCAACATTAAAGAAGGTAATGCAGGCGCTTCTTTAGAAGGAAAACCAAGTAAGGCAAATCCAAAAGTTGATTTAGAGGCAACTGATGTATTTGCTCCGGTTGCAACGGTGGGCTTCACTTATGATTTCAATGATAAATGGTTTGCTGTTGGTTCTGTTAGCTATGCACACCTTCAAAATGAAACAACCATTACCGTTACAGATGCGACACACGGCGAACTGATCAAATCTAAAGCGGATATTGAAGTAAACCCGATCCTTGCATATGCAGGTATCGGTATGCGTTTCTAATTAATAACCTGAATATAAAAAAGACGGCTACAGCCGTCTTTTTTATTAGGCTATATATGGTCTTTTATTCTGAGATATCTTTTAAATCTCTTTTAAACACTTTTGAATTTATGCTGAGGCAATTTCCTTTATTCATCCATAGTTACCTATAAAAAAAATTTATTGTTTGGTGAATTAAATTTAATCGCAACTCTGCGTTTATTCGAATACCATTGGATTAAATTTAAAGAATGTAGCCTGCTGTATGTCTGATACTCGTTTCTCAATGCCCCTGATTTACATGCTCATTGGCAGTGCTATTATTTTGGCATTGTCTTTAGGGGTGCGTCATGCATTTGGCCTCTATCTCGTGCCGATGAGTGATGAATTTGGTTGGGGACATAACGTATTTAGCCTTGCCATTGCCATGCAAAACTTAATTTGGGGTGCTGTGCAGCCAATTACTGGGGCTTTTGCAGATAAATATGGTAGTAAGATCGTGGTCGCCGTCGGTGGTGCATTATATGCCCTCGGACTATTACTCATGGCCGTCAGCTCTACCGGTTTACTGCTTAATTTAAGCGCAGGTTTAATCCTGGGTTTGGCTCTCTCAGCCACTTCATTTCCAGTATTACTTTCTGCCGTAGGTCGTGCAGCGCATCCAGACAAACGTAGTTTAGCCATGGGTATTGCCAGTGCCGCAGGTTCTTTTGGTCAGTTCATTATGCTGCCCTCTACGTTACTGTTACTGCAAAAATTTGGTTGGTCTTCAGCTTTGGTGGTCAGCGCCATTTTAATTGCACTTATTATTCCTTTAGCTTGGATGCTAAAAGCACCAATGTATGTTGCACCAAATGCAACCAATACGCATGAAGCCTCTCTGACTTTTAAACAAATTTTGCAATTGGCTTGGGAGCATAAACCCTTTTGGTTTCTAGCACTCGGTTTCTTTGTCTGTGGCTTCCAAGTGGTGTTTATTGGCATCCATCTTCCGGGATATTTAATCGATCATGGCTTTAATGCCACTACGGGCACTATTTTCCTCGCGCTCGTTGGACTATTTAATATTGTCGGCACCTACACAGCTGGTTGGCTCGGTGGCAAATATTCCAAACCAAAGCTGTTGATGGGACTGTATGGATTACGTGGTATTGCCATTATTGCCTTTCTTTTGCTGCCTTTAAGTACATGGACAATCTATGCTTTTGGCGTAATTATGGGTTTATTATGGCTTTCTACCGTACCGCTCACCAACGGTATAGTGGCCAATATGTTTGGCGTTAAATATCTAAGTATGCTCAGCGGTATCGTGTTCTTTACTCACCAAGTCGGTTCATTTTTTGGTGGCTGGTTGGGTGGTGTGAACCACGATATGACCGGTAACTATAATGCCATTTGGATTTTTTCGATTGTCCTGAGTATTTTTGGGGTATTGGTACATTTCATGGTTAATGAGGAAAGTGTCATTCATGACTAATTCAACATTATGGTTCCGACTCAGTATTGCCATCAGTATTCTGGCCTTGTTGGCTTTATCCATCGGCTTATGGAGCCAAACGCCTGAATTATTCGAATACTTTAACCAAGCGTTTTGTGCACATTAAAGACGTATTGAAGCATTAATTCCAATTCAAACTGCTGTTATATCAACACTACAACAGCAGTTTTTTAGCTATTTTCTACACGATTCAATAAAAGCTGCATTTTCAGCATATTAGTATTAATAATACGTTTTTTCATAAACTTAGCTTATTTTTTAATTTTCCATCCTGCGCTTTCTTCCATAGATTAAGTCTCAATAAAGAACAATTTGAGAACTTATGAAATGACCGCATTAACTCAACTTTCGCAAGCCATCCATGATGCTCCACGTTGGCATCAAGCAGAACAATTTCAAGATGGCAATGAAATTCGTATTGAAGCGCAACATGACCAAGCTTTGGGGGCTGTGGTTTATGGTTTAGATGCGCGTAAAGCACAGTCTGGGGAAACCATCTACCGTTTAAAACAAGCGTTGGCAGAACACTTGATTTTAATTTTTAAACATCAAAGTCTAGATGATTTACAGTATCTCGCGTTTGCAAGCTACTTCGGTTCAATTTTCCGTCCTGGTGCAGATATTCCTGTGCTAGCGTCACAAGATGATACCGGTACACCACCAGACGTCGTACCTGTTTCAAATGCAGTCGGCAAAGGTGACTATACTGGACATGGTGAATTGGCTGCGCATGCAGACCATCAGTGGACTCCGCTGCCATCTTTTGGTTCATTACTCTATGCCATTGAACTGCCACAAGACGGTGGACAAACCTCATGGTATAACACCATTAAAGCCTATGAAGCTTTAGATGAAGCGACACAAAAACATTTAGACCAACTTCAACTCATTACATACAACCCATTTGTCCGTGCCAAAAATAATAAAGGCACAACGGGATATGGCGCTACACCGCTTTACCGTTTCAAAGACCAACCGATTGTTGGACATGCCTATCCACATCCGCTTGTACGTACCCATCCAGAAAGTGGCCGTAAAGGTCTGTGGTTAAATGAACGATCTGAAGTGGAATTGGTTCACTACGATGATCAGTCAGGCAGTGAATTGATTGCATCTTTACGTGAACATTTATTGAAACCTGAGTTTCGATATGAACATCAATGGGAAGAAGGTGACATTGTATTTTGGGATAACCAAGCCACTTTACACTCACGCCGCCCTTTCCCTTCAGACCAACGCCGCTTATTAAAGCGAATTAGCCTAGCAGGAGGACGACCATACTAATGTTGAACTTCATGCCAACAATAAAAAATAAATAACCCAGTAAAATCCGTGTTTGAGCAATAACTCCAAATAATTAAAATTTTAAAACAATAAGAACACTGCTCAAATTACGGATGATCTATATCTAATGCCTTAAAACCTGAAATTAAATGATCTAACATCGCACGCACACCCGGCAGCATGCCTTGTCGTGTCGCGTATGCAACATGGATTGCCCCTTGCGGCAATTGCCATTCAGGAAACAGTTCAATTAACTCACCACTTTTTAAAGCATCACGTACAAACACTTTGGGCAAAGAAGCGATTCCCACGCCAGAAAGAGCAGCAGAAATCATCGCACTAAAACTGTCAGTTCTTAAGCGTGGATGAAATTCAATTTGTTGAGTTTCACTTTTTTCACGATGTCGGAAATCCCAAAAATGTTTAGGCCGATCAAAACCAATACACGGAAAATTTTGAATCTCAGCCAATTGCTGTGGTATTTCACGCTCGAAGAAAAGTTGTGGCGATGCCACCAAAACATGATCCCAAGCATCTAAATCTCGAACGATCAAATCACTATCCATTAAAGGCATATTACGAACACGAATGGCTAAATCTACGCCTTCCTCAATGACATCAACCCGATGATTGGTCGCCATGAGATGCACACTGACCTCAGGATATTGCTGCATAAAATCGGTGACCATTTTTGCAACAGGCATTTCCACCAAAGCCACAGGACAAGAGATTTTAATTTGGCCACAGAGTTGATCGTTCAACGTACTGAGCACAAAGTTTTCCGTTTCGCTGACTTCCTCTAAAATTTTTAAGCAGTGTAAATAGAACTGTTGTCCTATTTCAGTCACAGTAAATTTTCGCGTATTACGTTGAATCAGACGTACACCCAAACGGGTCTCTAACTCTGTAATACGGCGTGATAGTTTAGACTTTGTAATACCCAATGCTTCACTGGCTTTGGTATAACCTTGGTATTTCACCACTTGCACGAAGTAGTAATAGTCATTTAAATTTTGCATGATTGTTTCATTTTTAGAATAATCTGTTGAGTTTTTCGCCCTGTCATTCCCTCACTATACCTCAATAATAGATCTCAGAAGCAATAAATTGAGGGCTGAATTATGAATCCAATCAAACGTGTTTATCATAGTGATCGTATTACTTGAGTGGGCGATGGTTTCCCAACTAACTCTATGCTCCCTATGCAAGAAATGGGCAATCAAACCAGTTCATTTCTCGTTATGGGCTATACCGGCCAATATCATTTCTCTCCAAGTCATCATCAACGTGGTGTTGGATCACATCCACATCGTGGCTTTGAAACAGTGACCATTGTTTATGAAGGTGAATTGGAGCATTTTGACTCTAAAGGAAATCACGGCAGCATTGCCAAAGACGAAGTGCAATGGATGACTGCGGGTCGAGGCATTATGCACGAAGAACACCATTCTAAAGATTTTGCCAAAACTGGCGGAAATTTAGACATGGTACAACTTTGGGTCAATTTACCTAGTCATGCCAAAATGACTGAACCTCGCTATCAAGAACTGACAACAGCCAATATTGCTGAAGTAAAGCTTGCACAAAATGCAGGCGTGGTACGCGTCATTGCTGGCCAATTTGAAGATACATTGGGCGCCGCTGAAACCTTTAGCCCGATGAATAATGTATTGGATGTGCGCTTGAATGCAAATGCTGAACAGGAATTTTCATTCAACCCACAGTGGAATAACATGATTTTTGTATTAAGTGGGGCGATCGAAATTGAAGGTCAACGCTTTGATGCGAAACAGACTTTATATGTGAGTGACCAAGTATCGTCCTTGAAACTTAAATCTTTTGAAACAACCAAACTGCTTATTTTAAGTGGCGAAGCTTTAAATGAACCGATTGCGGCACATGGACCATTCGTCATGAATACTGAAGATGAAATACGCCAGGCATTTTATGATTTTCAACATGGTCATTTTGCTTAAATATTTCCACGATAAAGTCCCAATAAAAAAACCGCCTTCTGGCGGTTTTTTTATATCTATGTTGGTATGAATTACGCATCACGCTTTCAACAGATTATTGCGTGACTTTTTGATAAAACGCATCTATTGCATTGACCATTTGCTCAAGTCCCGGCTGTTCCAAAGGATAATGTCCTGCATTTTTCAACAGCACGACATCGACTGGAACTTGGTGAATCCGTGCTAAAAATGGCTGCCTTAAAGCCAAAGGCGTCCAGCGGTCTTGTTCAGGCTGCGTTAGTAAAATTGGGCAGACATCAAACTGCTCCGGTGCCGTGTCATTTTTATAATATAAATACGAATCTAGAAATTTAACCGATACACTATTCCCAGCTGACGTTTTATCTTTTAAAAAGACCTGCAATGCTGCGTCATTATTCACCAAGCGATGCATTTTACTTACCCACCGCATCGGCATTGGCAATGCTGATAATGGTGTATGTGCTGTCACATGAGCCAGTGGGCTGCCCACGCGGCTCATAAATTTATTCAAAGAGACTTGATCACGCACAGTTTTATTTGAAGTGTCTAAAAAGGTCATACCGACGATGCCTTTGACCTTTTTATTCTTTGCCGCCACGTGATAGGTCAACATACCACCTGCACTAAGCCCATACAAAACGATAGGACGATGATCTTTTTGTAGCTCGGCTTCAATGAGGTCATTACCTGCTTGAACCCAATCATCATAACGAATTTTTGAGCCCTTTTTGACTTGGGTGAGGCCATAACCGGGCATATCAATAGCGATAGTTTCATAGCCACGTTGTGCCAAAGGATGCCCCAAAATCATCGACATTTGTCGACCATTTGTTCCCACACCATGAAACAGAATCACCTTCACTTTTGCCTGTGGATGCCGATAAGTATCTAAGTGAACAGTATGACCCTGCCAACTCCACCACTCTTCTTTGGGTCGCTGCGTTTCTGTTAAATGGTATTCTTTGGGTAGATAGTGCTGAATGCCCTGCCAACTGTTTTGATCTGTATAATTTGCTAATGCTTGTGAAGCAAGTAGCTGATCATCTGCAAATGCCATGATTGAAAGTAACGATGCAATGCCACTCATCAACCACTTCAATAAAGCGCTCAAAATTTCTGATAAGGTGTCTGATTTTGGAGAAGTCATTTTTAGACAATTTTTTATGTGTATGTGCTGATGCTAATCAGCGGCGGAAACCGACGCCATGTGCATGTGGGACAGCACTATGTCACTTCGTCCAATTATCTTTTTCCCTGCTAAGCACTTCAAAATATTTTTGAAGCAGGATTTACATACTCCTGCAATAATCAGCCTTTAAGATCTTTTAACTTTCATAATTTTATCCTTTAGAAATTCATAACCTTACTTTTGATTTTAAATATTGGTAACGCATGAGCCAGTCCAAACCACAACGAAACCTTGTCATCTTTCTCACCTTTTTAAGATTAGGGTGTATTGCATTTGGTGGACCTGCTGCGCATTTAGTGTTGTTTTTTCAATATTTTGTGAAACAAGAAAAATGGATAACGGAGCATGAATATGCGCATTTGCTTGCCTTGACTCAAGTCCTTCCAGGCCCAACCAGTAGCCAGCTCGGCATGGCGATTGGATTTCAACTCAACCGCTATCAAGGTGCTTGTTTGGCGTGGTTAGGCTTTACTTTACCATCCGCCCTGCTGATGTGTGCCGCGGCGATTTTAAGCTTAAAACTTAGCGATCAACTCTCAACACAGTTCTTTCATGTTATTCAGTTGATTGTCCTTGCTGTGGTTACATGGGCATTTTGGCAAATGATGCGAAGCTTCTGTAAAACAAAATTTCAGTATCTAGTCATGCTTTTAGCTGCATTTTTTATTTATTTCTTTCAATTTTCTTTAAATCAAGTTTTGGTGATTTTATGCGCTGCAATTATCGGTTTAGTTTTATCGTCAAATCAATTACACAGCCAAAAGCCAAATATCGCCGAAACATTTCCACCCAAACATGACAATTTTAGCCGGAATGCACATGAAAATACTTGCACCTCTTGGCTATGGCTTCTCGCCTTTATCAGCCCTTTTTTCGTTCTGCCATTCTTCGATATACAACATAGCAATATATTGGCTTTCAGCTTAGAAAGCTTCTACCGCACAGCATCCCTCGTCTTTGGTGGTGGACATATTATTTTGCCATTTTTACATCAGGACTTTGTCTCTACAGGACTGATCAGTAATGAAAATTTTGACTTAGGCTATGCCCTTGCGCAACTCATGCCGGGACCTTTGTTTAGTTTCGCCGCCTATCTCGGCACACTTTTACCCATGACTGATGTGCTACTCTTAAATGCTGTACTCGCGACTGTGGCGATATTTTTACCATCATTTTTATTATTGTTTGGCTTATTACCGTTTTGGAATAAGTTGATGAAATACCCGATGCTTTTCGGCACCTTAAAAATAATCAATGCTGCTGTCGTCGGTCTATTACTGTGTCTACTATTTCAAATGAGCCAGAAATACATCATTCAATGGACGGACTTTATATTTGTTGCCGTCGTTATTGCTTTACTTCGCAGCAAGCTGCCAGTCTGGTTTAGCCTAATAAGCAGTTTTATCGGCTATTATGCTTTTTTAACTTTTCTACCTTTTTAAACTTAAGCAAAAAAACTATAGCTAAAGGAATAATCTAATCCTCATCGATTAAGCTTGCGCCCTTGACCACGGTCTTCCCCTCGACTTGATCTAGTTGATAATGCTGCACATCACTATACTGTTTGATCATTTCAACCAGTTCATTGGAATGTGTGGTCAACCAAAGCTGTGTATAGCGACTTGCTTCGGCAATCAGCATCGCCAAGGCAGGTAATAAATCGGGATGTAAGCTATTTTCTGGCTCATTCAGTGCCATAAAATTTGGGGGTCTTGGACTCAACAAAGCCACGGCTAAACACAAAAACCGTAAAGTCCCATCTGAAAATTCGGCACTTTCCAAAGGTCTTAAGATCCCTTGCTTTTGCATCATCATTTGAAAGCGCCCACCCATTTCCTGCACATAAAATTGGGTCTGCGGAAAGGCTTTTTCTAGTACTTCAAACAAGGTTTCACTGTTGCCACGCTCACGTAAAGTTTCAAAGGCTGCGGCTAAATTTGTGCCATCATGCGCTAAAACCGGCGAACGAATGCCCACCTGTGGGACACGGATCGGTGAATTTCCACTGACAGAAAACTCATGATAAAAACGCCAGTTTTTCATGGTCTCACGCACTTGTGAAACTTCGGGATATAAGTGTGGATCGGACAATTGTCCAAACACCGACTCTTCTGGTGTTAATGCCATCGGATAAGCAATCCGTTCTTCATCAACATTTTTAAGAAATGCCGCTTGGTTGGTTCTTTCCAACAACTCACTCATTTTTCGACGTTGATAGCCGCTCAACCAAATTCCTTCTAGTTTGACCAAAGGATCGAGTGCAAACATCGTAATAAGCGGTTCAGGGAAACCAATTTCAAGTTGATATTCATAATGTTCCATCTCCACCGCAAGCTTCATGCGCTTAGGATCTTTCGATCGATCACCCGCACGGTGACCACCTGCCCACATGATTTTTTGAATCCCGCCTTCATTTGCAATAGCTTGGGATAATTGACCATTTGCAGCTTCATGCAAGAGACGTACTGCTTTATATAGATTGGATTTACCACAACCATTCGGACCACTGACGATATTCAGACGCGATAAGGTCAGATTCATATGATGAATAGATCGAAAACCTTGAATGGTCACTGAACGGATCGTCATAAGCTACCTAAAATGAGTTGGAAATGCTGATGATTATAAGTGGATTGAATGTATATTTTGCATACACTTTATTCTTACCATAAAAAACCCGCAAGCCGAAACTTACGGGTCTTTCATTGTACATTCTAAGTTCAATTTAGCCTTAGAATAAACGGTTCATACCATTCAATGTTGCCACACGGTACGCTTCCGCCATAGTCGGATAGTTAAATGTGGTTTCTACGAAATATTTAATCGTATTGTTCGGGCTGTTCATCACAGCCTGACCAATGTGGATAATTTCCGCAGCATTATTACCGAAGCAATGAACGCCTAAAATTTCTAAAGTATCACGATGGAACAAAATTTTAAGCTCGCCCACGGTATCACCGGTAATTTGCGCACGTGCCAAATGACGGAAAGATGCCTGCCCCACTTCATACGGAATTTTTTCTTCTGTTAACTGTTGTTCAGTTTTACCAATCGAAGAAATTTCAGGAATCGTATAAATACCTGTAGGAATATCCGTTACAGGTGCAATTCCTTCTTCACCGCTCATGTTAGAACCGGCACAGCGACCTTGGTCATATGCAGCAGATGCAAGTGAAGGCCAACCGATTACATCACCCGCAGCAAAGATATTCTCTACTTCAGTTTGATATTGATCATTCACGGTTAATTGACCACGGCTGTTTGGTTTGATACCTACATTTTCTAGGCCTAAACCATCTGTATTACCAGAACGGCCGTTACACCACAAAATCGCGTCGGCTTTAATTTTCTTACCACTTTGCAAGTGCAGAACCACATGATCATCATGTGTTTCAAGATGATCAATCTGTTCGTTGTGGCGAATCAATACACCCTGCTCACGTAAACGATATGACAATGCATCTGAAATTTCATCGTCTAAGTAGCTGAGTAATTTGTGTTGTGTATTGATCAAGTCAACTTTGTGGTCTAGACCAATAAAGATAGACGCATATTCACAACCAATCACACCTGCACCATAAATGATGATTTTTTGGATTGAATAATCCAGATCCAAAATTTTGTCTGAATCAAATACGCGAGGATGATTAAAGTCTAAAGCAGCTGGACGGTAAGGACGTGAACCTGTAGCAATCACTAATTGCTGGAATACTAAAGTTTCCGTCATACCTTCATTGCTAAAAATCAAAACAGTGTTTTGATCTTGGATATACGCACGGCCGTGGAAAATATCAATTTTATTACGGTCATAAAAACGTGAATGCGTTTCAACTTGTTGTTGAATCACTTTATGCGCATTACGTAACACCTGTTTCATCGTGAACTGTTTCCATTCACCGACTTTTTGGAACATAGGGTCACGTTGGTAACGTAAAATGCTTGAAACGGTCTGACGCAATGCTTTACTTGGAATTGTTCCTACATGGGTACAGTTACCACCAAGCTGTTCACGCATATCTACAATTGCAACTCGCTTACCTGATTTAGCAAGTTTCATTGCAGCGCCTTCACCCGCAGGGCCAGAACCCAGAACTACCGCATCGTATTTCACGAAAGTTCCACTAACGACCTCTTTCTTACGTGGCATTCAACGCTCCTTTACAAATATTCTTTAATCTAGGCTGTATTATGACGTATATCCTAACTTTTTTGGATATTTAGCTCACATATATTATGTGATAACCACATTTATTATATGAATATCGTTTTCCCCCTATTTAAGCTCAAGTCCGCTATAATGATTGAGCTAATTTTTTGAATATCTCCTCGTCAAAAACAGTGGAAAAGTTGAATATGTCTGAGAACCGTAAACCTGTACAGGGTGTAAAACTTCGTGGCGCAGAAAAAGTCGCTCGCATACCTGTGAAGGTCGTGCCAACGGTTGAAACGCCTCGTAAGCCTGACTGGATTCGGGTCAAAATGGCTGCCCCTGATGAAGTTCAACGTATTAAAACAACTTTGCGCGCACAAAAATTACATACCGTGTGTGAAGAAGCGGCTTGCCCGAACTTACCTGAATGTTTCGGTGGCGGTACTGCAACCTTTATGATTATGGGCGATATCTGTACTCGTCGTTGCCCATTCTGCGACGTTGCGCATGGTCGTCCCAATGCTCTTGACCCAGATGAACCACGTCACATGGCAGAAACCATTGCCAATCTTGGTTTGAAATATGCCGTAATTACTTCTGTCGACCGTGATGACCTTGTTGATGGCGGCGCACAGCACTTTGTTGACTGTATTAAAGAAGCTCGTGACTTGAGTCCAAAAACACTTTTGGAAATTTTAGTCCCTGACTTCCGTGGTCGTATGGATGTTGCCCTTCGTATTATGACGGAGTGCCCTCCTGATGTGTTTAACCACAACATTGAAACTGTGCCACGTTTGTATAAAGCAATGCGTCCGGGTTCTGACTACCAACACTCTCTAAACTTATTAAAAATGTTTAAAGAATACTGCCCAGATGTACCAACTAAATGTGGTTTGATGGTCGGTATTGGTGAAACTGAAGAAGAAGTGATTGCGTTATTAGACGACTTAAAAGCACACGATGTTGACTATGTCACCATTGGCCAGTACTTACAGCCCTCTAAAGAACATGCTCCTATTGACCGTTTTGTAAGCCCAGAAGAATTTGAGCGTTACACTGCACATGGCCAAAAGCTTGGTTTCAAAAACATTTGGGCTGCACCAATGGTCCGTTCAAGTTACTTTGCTGACCGTCAATACTATGGTGAGCCAGTGCCTGCGGTACGTCGTAAAACTGATCCTGCAAAGAAAATTGCAGTTCAAACCATTGAAGCTTAATCACTCTAAGATTTAAAACATCGCAAATTAAAGCCCTCATTGATTGAGGGCTTTTTTGTGGCTTTCACACTCAGCCCAATTCGTTAACAAATATAAGATCTTTCGAAAATAGTGCGTTCCTTTAAACGGTATCCAATATTCATCCAATATATCGAATTATCCAAGTTTACGTAATGTGACATTTCTTTGCCCGATAGGGATTGTATTGTGATTATTTATTAATCAATCTATTGAAAACACTTTATTTGCGCTTTCATGATATTCGCGCAATTGTCCAATCATACTCACCAGCCGAGTGATGCCATTTTGACAGTCTCATGCACTTTAAAATCAGAAAGACAAAAGATGAGATCATTTTTAAACGCATGTAGGCTGTTTTAAACGCATAACGCTCTGGCCCTTGTCACTGGAGCCATAACAAATGCTATTTATACTCAGTGCCGTACTCTTTATTTTTGCTCTTTGGGCCGTTTTTTTCTTTGAACTTTCACGTGCTGTAGGCGCAATAACATTGATATTCGTTTCAATTGCACTCGCCTTTTTAAGCCCATGGTCATTAATACTTGGCATCCCTCTTATTGCTTTAAGTTTAATTGTGTTGATTGACCCACTGAGGCTCAATCTACTCACCAAACCAGCCTATAAAACCTTAGCAAATGCGATGCCGAGTATGAGTACTACGGAACGTGAAGCGTTGGATGCAGGAACAAGTTGGTGGGAAAAAGAGCTATTTATGGGCGCGCCTGATTGGAAAAAATTTGAGGCTTATCCCTATCCTCAGCTTAGTGCTGAAGAACAATCCTTCATTGATAATGAAGTCGAACAACTTTGTGCCATGCTCAACGAATGGGATATTCACCATAAACATAAAGACCTCCCACCAGAAGCTTGGCAATTCATTAAGGATAATGGTTTCTTAGGACTAGTGATTCCAAAATCTTACGGGGGCCGTGAATTTAGTTCATATGCACAAAGCCGTGTCATGAGCAAGATTGCATCTCGCTCACTCACTGCCGCAGTCAGTTGTATGGTGCCCAACTCTCTTGGACCGGGGGAATTACTTCTACACTATGGTACCGAAGCACAAAAAGACAGATACCTCCCTGGCCTTGCAAAAGGTGAAGAAATTCCATGTTTTGGACTCACAAGCCCTGAAGCAGGCTCAGATGCAGGCGCTATTCCAGATACAGGTGTTGTCTGTTATGGCACCTTTGAGGGACAACAAGTGCTCGGCTTAAACATGAATTTCTCTAAACGCTGGATTACCCTTGCACCGATTGCCACCGTCATTGGTCTTGCATTTAAGTTATACGATCCTGATGGCTTATTAGGAGATAAAAATAAAACGGAATATGGCATCACCTGCGCGCTGCTACCGGCGAGTCATGACGGTGTCATTACAGGCCCTCGTCATAATCCAGGCTCACCATTTATGAATGGGACAGTTGAAGGTAAAGATGTCTTTATTCCCTTAGACTGGATCATTGGTGGGATAGAAAATGCCGGTAAAGGCTGGCGTATGCTGATGGAATGCTTAGCGGTTGGTCGTGGTATTTCACTTCCTGCATTGTCAACGGCAGCCGGAGAAATGGCATATTTAAACGTCGGCGCATTTGCCAAAGTTCGTCAGCAGTTTAAAATTTCTGTAGGTAATTTTGAAAGTGTACAAGAAGCTTCGAGTGATATCGCATCAGATGCTTATATGCTTGAAGCATTTCGCTATTTGGTGACTTGTGGTTTAAACCAAGGCGGCAAACCTGCTGTAATGACTGCAATGGCCAAATACTATGCCACTGAAACCATGCGTAAAGTAGTCAATCATGGCATGGACATCGTCGGTGGACGTGCCGTGCAGATGGGACCTCGTAATTTTTTAGCATTGAATTATCAGGCCATTCCTGTGTCAATTACTGTCGAGGGTGCCAATATTCTAAGTCGCTCTTTGATGATTTTTGGACAAGGCTCAATGCGGTGCCATCCATATTTATTTGAAGAGCTGCAATTACTTCAAGCCGAAGATAAAAACACTGCACTCAATACATTCAATGAAATGCTCTTTAAGCACTTAGGGTATACCTTTAACCGAACTGCACGCGCATTTGCTTATGCGTTCACAGGTGGTCCATCAGACTCACCTGCTTCAGCAGATGAATTTAGCCACCCCTACTATAAAAAAATTAACCGCTTCAGTGCCGATTTCGCGCTGACTGCAGATATGTGTCTTGGCCTTTTAGCCGGCGATATTAAACGTAAAGAAATGCTCTCTGGACGACTTGCAGACATTCACTCTTATTTATTTATAGCGACAGCTATTCTTAAATATTATGAACAAGGTCAAAGAAGCGAAGCTGAACAACTACATGCACAACTTGCATTAGATAAAGCTTTGTACAATGTCGAAGAAGCTTTCCATGGCTTATTTGATAACTTCCCAATGCGACTGGCAGCAAGCGTAGTAAAAATCATCTGCTTTCCGTTTGGACGAGTTGTTGCTAAACCGACAGACCGTTTAAAACGTGAAGTTGCCACTCAAATGATGCTAGACAATACTTTCCGCCAAGAACTGAAAAAACACGTGTATTACAGCACTGCAGCAGATGAAGTTTCTGGTCGTATGGAAAATGCCTTTTTACAATTGTTGAAAATTGAACCGCTGTGGAACCAATTTAAAAAAGCTGAATCTAAAGGTCAATTCAAAGGTTTAACTTTTGAAACACATATAGCCGATGCGATTGCACAAAAAGTCATTACAGCCTCTGAAGCTGAACAGCTCAGCACTTACAACATTCAACGCTATGACAGCATGCTCACAGATGTATTTGACATGCAGCTCATCCACGAACTTGAGCTATCCAATCCACATTTAACCGTTTCACCAGAAGTGAAAAAGCAACAACACACCGATGATGAACCAGAAGCATTTCTGCGATATTAATCAGCTTCTGCATCGCTTTTAAACTTAATTTTTCTCAAAATAAAAGCCATTCCATTCTTAAACAATGGGATGGCTTTTTTATACGACCATCAGCCAATGGTATCGCAGAGTCAAAGGTATAGGCTGTACTGCAAAATTACATCACAGAGGGTTTGCTACATGTCACAACAAGATTATGAAAATGGCTTAAAAGTTCGTACTGAAGTTATGGGTGAAAGTTTCGTTAAACGTGCTCAAGACAATACCGTGCCATTTACTCAACCTTTGCAAGATTGGATTAATGAGCATGCATGGGGTTCAACTTGGCAGCGTGAAGGCGTTTTACCCCGTAAATATCGCTCACTGATTACTATTGCATTTTTAACAGCACAAAAAAGTCCGACAGAACTCAAAGGTCATGTCCGAGGTGCTTTAAATAACGGGGCGACTGTAGAAGAAATTCAGGAAGTGTTACTTCATAGTTTGCCATATTGTGGTGCACCAGCGACTCAAGAAGCCTTTCGTGCGGCGCTTGAAGTCATTAACGACTATCAAAAATCTGAATAAGATACTGCGTTATAAAACAGTTTTAGAAAACTACGCTTAGCGTGGTTTTCTAAAGGGTTTCATCTTGTTTTTAACTTAGGACCTTAAATGCAGTGAATCCCGAATCAAATCCAGTAGACATTAAAATTATAGAAGAATTCATTCACTTCAAATCGAACTTGATATCCCAATTCTGTAAGCTCAGCAGATAAACTTCGAATCTCTTCTAAAGCTAAATGCTTGGGTAAAACCGTAAATACGGCGGTATTCCCCTGTTTGGCATTTTCCTCAATCAGCAAAGCCAAACGTGTCTTATATAAGGCGATATCTAAATTGGCTTGACTGGATAAAACTTTGGCATGTTCAGCGGGTAAAAAGCTCATATTCTTATACGCTTATCTGATTATTATTGCTTATAAATTAAGCCAAATTCAGCAAAGCGTGCAATGCATTTTTGTAATTGATATTTCAATTTCAAAGCGCATTGTTTGGCGCAAACGAAGCTCTTCAAAGCGATATACAAAAAAAGGAAATCAAAAAAAATCCCTCATGAAGAGGGATTTTCTATGCTAGCGGGGTAATGGAATATATTGCGAGTCACTGTTTTGAGTTTGCAGTTTACGCTCTCCCACTTGTACCGGCAATGTCATCGCCTTTCCGTCTCGCTCAATCTCAATTTGCATAGTGCTCAATGGCGCTTGTTGTGCAACGTAGTTGATTAAATGCGAAGTCGAGGTAATCAGCTCATTATTCACTTTCATGATTTTATCACCACGTTTTAAACCTGCTTGTGCTGCAGGCCCATTACGAATGACATCTGCGACAATCACACCATTCACCCGTGGATCTAAAATATTTTCTTGTTTAATTGGAAGTAAACTAATACCTAACCAACCACGAACCACTCGCCCATCTTTTAAAATAGCGTTCAATACTTGTTGACATACTTTTGCAGGAATGGCAAAACCAATCCCCAAAGAGCCACCTGACTGCGAGAAGATCGCGGTATTTACACCAATTAAGTTCCCTGCAACATCAATTAAAGCACCACCAGAGTTGCCGGGGTTGATCGCCGCATCTGTTTGAATAAAGTCTTCGTAAGTGTTGATTCCCAAATCTGAACGACCTGTAGCTGAGATAATCCCTTGCGTAACCGTCTGACCCACGCCAAAAGGGTTACCAATCGCTAGGACGACATCACCGACTTCATTGCCACTTAGCTTAAATGGCAAAACCGGTAATTGACTCATTTCAATCTTAATCACAGCTAGGTCTGTATCTGGGTCTGTACCCACAACTTTCGCTTCAGCACGACGACCATCATGTAAAGCCACAACGATCTGATCGGCCTGTGCGATCACGTGGTTATTCGTCAAAATATAGCCATCTGGACGAACAATCACACCTGAACCTAAACTATTTTCGTTTTGATTGGTTTGATCTGGAAGTTGATTACCAAAAAACTCACGGTAAACAGGATCATTTAATAAAGGATGATCCAATTGTTTCACTTTTTGCGTAGTGAAAATATTGACAACCGCTGGAGCCGCAACTTTTACCGCAGCACTATACGAAACTACACCGCCTGTACGCGACGTATCAATGAGGGGCTCAACCTTTTCTGCAGGCATTTTGACCCCATCTGGGGCAATGGGTGCTTTAGGTTTTTGAACCTGTTGCCATGTAAAGAAACCGATGATCACAAGTATTAATAATACCCAAGGTAACCATGTAAAGGTCCGACGCACGTCTATATCCTCTAAATTTTATAATTCATTGATGGCTAAATAATTTATATCGTATTGTAATGTAATATTTTCAACAAACTTAAAAATAAACACAGAGATTTGTGATTCTTTAGTTACAATTTAAACAATCGTAAATTTTGATGCATCTTTTTGAGATTTTGGACAGTATATGGCTCAGTTAAGTGAAATTATTCAGTGGTGTGATAGCACACTCAAAGCACATGAATTTAAGGACTATGCTCCCAACGGCTTGCAAATTGAAGGCTCAGCAGAAGTGCATAAAATTTTATGTGCAGTTACCGCGTCACAAACAGCGATTGAAGCCGCGATAGCAGCAAAAGCTGATTTGCTATTGGTACATCATGGTTATTTTTGGAAAGGTGAAGCTTACCCAATCACTGGTATGCGCGGCAAACGCATCAAAAGCCTGATCAAAAAAGATATTTCATTAGTTGGCTATCACTTACCTTTAGATAGTCACCCTACTTTAGGTAATAATGCAGCGATAGCAGATTTGCTCGAATTAGAGAATATTGAAGCCTTAGATCCTACTGAGCGCAATCCTATTGGTAATGTTGGTTATTTAAAACAAGCAATGACTCCAGCGGCGTTTAAAGACTTCGTTTCTGAAAAATTAGGATTTGATGCCATTCACCTACCGGCAGATAAACCATCGATTCAAAAAATTGGTTTGTGTACGGGTGGCGCACAAGACTTTATTGGCAAAGCCGCTGCATTAGATTGTGATGCGTACATTTCAGGTGAAGTGAGTGAACGTACTTTTTACGAAGCTGAAGAATTAAATGTGCATTATTATGCATGTGGACATCATGCAACTGAAAGATATGGTGTACAACGACTCGCAAAAGCTATTTCAGAACAGTTCAATATTGAGTATAGTTATTTCGAATTAAACAACCCGATTTAATTTAAATCGTCCTGGTCTTTGGCTCAGTCCTTATACGTATATTTTCAGGCTTTATTCTGTATTGTTATTTATAAGCAATGCGCATTTTACTGCAAGAATCTATTACAATAACGGCACTTAATGTCAAAACCCAGCAAAATGCAAGGAATTGAAAACATGACAACGATTACTTTACCAGCGTTACCTTACGGTTACGAAGATCTTGCTCCTCATATCAGCAAAGAAACTTTAGAATACCATCACGACAAACACCACAATACTTATGTGGTTAACCTAAACAAAGCAATTGAAGGTACTGACCTTGCTGGCAAAACTTTAGAAGAAATCATCACTGCTGTTAAAGGCGATGCTTCTAAAGCTGGTATCTTCAACAATGCAGCTCAAGTATGGAACCACACATTCTACTGGAACTGTATGGCTAAAAACGGTGGCGGTAAAGCTACTGGCGCTTTAGCAGCTAAAATCGACGAAGCTTTTGGTTCTTACGAAAAATTCGCTGAAGAATTTGCAAATGCTGCTGCAACTCAGTTCGGTTCAGGTTGGGCTTGGTTAGTTGCTGACGAAGTAAACGGCAACCTTTCTATCCTTAAAACTTCAAATGCTGACACTCCACTTGCACACGGTAAAGTTGCTGTGTTGACTATCGACGTTTGGGAACATGCTTACTACATCGATTTCCGCAATGCTCGTCCTAAATACATCTCTACTTTCTTAGAAAGTCTAGTGAACTGGGACTATGCAAACGCTAAATATGCAGGTCAAGCTGCTGGCGTTGAAAAATAAGTTTTAACCTTATTTTAAAGTCAAAAAAAATCACCCTTTTAGGGTGATTTTTTTATGGGCTCTACAATTTGTAAAGTTATAAAAGGTATTAGAACTGTAAGCGTCCGCTGAACACACCTTCTGAATTCATCCTATAAGCCTTAATTTAGTCCCCACTTAGAAACAAGTGGGGACTAAAATTTATGACTACAAATCATCAGACATCCATCGCATCTCTTGCGAA
>NZ_VPCH01000026.1:0-51202 GCF_013418285.1 Acinetobacter sp. YH12152 | reverse complement strand
CCTATTTAAGTGATGTGCTGAAAAGGTTGCCGACACACAAAGTGACCCAAATTGAAGAATTGCTGCCGCACTGCTGGAAACCTAAATTGAATTAAAAAATAGGTATGGGATTCAGCGGACGCTTACATTTAAAGTACGCTGTCTCACCTATAACCGCCAATTTATCTATTCATTCGATCATTTTTAAGCGCTCAAATAAAAACGCCCAATGCAATGCATCAGGCGTTTGTTCAAAAGTAACTACGTTTTCAGGTTAAATTTTTCAATACTTAAGAAGCATTTTGCTGTTGTACAAAGGCAATAAACTCGTCTTCGCTCATCACAGGTACACCCAGCTTTTCAGCCTTTTCTAATTTAGAACCTGCCTTTTCACCTGCAACTACACATTTGGTTTTACCCGAAACACTACCACTGACACGTGCGCCTAAGGCTTGTAGCATTTGCGTCGCTTCATCACGACCCATGGTGCTCAGAGTCCCTGTAATCACCCAACTCTCGCCATTCAGTGGCTGACGACTTGGTGCAACGGGTGCATCCCAATGAATCCCTGCTGCCAACAAACGATCAACCACTTCGAGGTTATGCGGCGCTTGGAAAAAGTCGACAATCCATTCTGCGGTAATATCACCAACGTCTGGCGTTTTTTTCAAGGATTCGAGATCTGCATGACGAATCGCATCAAAAGTTTGGAAAGTATTCGCGAGCATGCGTGCCGTGGTTTCACCCACGCCTCGAATGCCGAGTGCATAAATAAATGCACCTAGCGTCGTTTTCTTACTATTTTCAATGGAGTCAATGAGGTTTTGAACCGACTTCTCACCCATTTTTTCAATGGTCAGTAATTTTTCACGATGCTCATGCAAGCTATAAATATCAGCAACATCTTTGAGTAAATCCAAATGTAAAAGTGATTCCGCCCAACGGTCACCTAAGCCCTCAATGTCCATAGCTTTACGCGATACAAAGTGACGAATCGCCTCAATACGCTGTGCAGCACAGTACAAACCACCTGAACAACGTGCCAAGGCTTCACCTTCTGGCATCACGACAGGAGATGCACAGACTGGGCAACATGCAGGTAACTGAACTTCTACCGTATCTACAGGGCGGAATTCAGGCCATACTTTTTCCACTTTTGGAATCACATCACCACTACGGTATACACTGACCGTGTCACCCACACGTACATCTAAACGATGAATTTCACCAATATTATGTAGGGTGACATTGGAAACTGTTACCCCACCGACTGCCACAGGGTTTAAACGCGCGACTGGGGTCAAAGTCCCTGTACGCCCCACTTGCCAATCAATATTTTCAACCGTCGTGAGCGCTGCGACTGCAGGGAATTTATATGCCGTTGCCCAGCGCGGTTCACGACTTAAAAAACCCAGTGTTTGCTGTTGCTTCAGGCTGTTTACCTTAATCACCATGCCATCAATTTCAACACTCAGGCTTGGACGATCAATAATCATTTGCTCATACGCAGCTTGTACGTCCTGAATGCTGTCACAAATAAAGTGACGTTCACCGACAGCAAAACCAAACTGTGTCAGCCATTCTAAGCTAGCAGACATGGTGGTTTGACCATGATGTGGTTCGCACTGTGCAATGCCATAGGCATAAAAAGCCAAAGGACGTGAAGCCGCAATTGCAGGGTCGAGTTGACGTAAGCTTCCTGCTGCTGCATTTCGTGGATTGGCAAAGGTTTTTTCACCATTGGCTTCGTTTTCAGCATTGAGCTTTTCAAAGCCTGACTTTGGCATCAGGACTTCACCACGAACTTCAAGCAGACTTGGAATATTGGTCTGTGTAGAAGTCAGTACTTTAGGCAAATTACGAATGGTTTTTACATTTTGGGTAATATCTTCCCCTGTTTCACCATCGCCCCGTGTCACACCACGGACTAAAATGCCATTTTCATACCAAAGAGAAATCGCCAGCCCATCAAATTTTAATTCGACATCATATTCAATTTTTTGATTCGGCAAGCGCTCTTCTACGCGGCGTGCAAAGGCAAATAAATCTTCTGCATTAAATACATTACCCAATGACAACATAGGCACTGCATGGGTTACAGACTCAAACTTAGACAAAGCCTTTCCACCCACTTTTGTGGTTGGTGTATCAGGTTGCACTAAATCAGGATGTTGCTCTTCTAAAGCTTTTAATTGGTGAAAAAGTTGATCATATTCACTGTCCTCAATTTCTGGCGTGTCCATAACATAGTAGGCATGGTTATGCTTCGCCAAGAGTTGAATCAGTTGTCGCATCTGTGCAACGACAGTGGATTGTTGTGTCATACATTCACCATAAAAAAGGGCGGTTCATGCTCCGCCCTCAAATTTCATTATCTGTTGCTATTATAGAAACCCACTCGGTGAGTTTCAATCAAAGACGCTTAGACTTCGATAGCTTGACCTTGACGATAATCAATCGCTTGATGACGCCAATGTTCACGCATCTGCGGTGTAAATTCTTGGTTATTTTGATCATACACAGTACCGTCAATTTCACGTGCAATTAGACGTGAAATGCTGTCCATGGTATCAAAGGCATTTTGTACATCGCTGTGTGGCAGCGCTAAGAAGAAGGCCAAACCTTTTACTTCTTCAGTCGATAAAGTTTCAAGATCAAAACCTTGCGCAGCGCCATCATTATTCATTTGCAATACAGAGAATAATAACTTTGTACCTTCTTCATCATAGCGATGGAAACAGGCCATTTCGCCAAAACGCAGGCCGTATTTGAGTAACACTTTTAATGCTTTTTCACCCGACAAGGCACGGCTATCCGGGAACACATTTAAGGCGATATAAGTTTCCGCAGTTGCTAAAGCACTTTCTTCATCAACAATTTTTTGTTCGTGTAAATGAGCATCCAAAATACTGCTTTCTTCATCAAAATCGCTGATTTCAGCTTTTTCAATTGCGCTATTTACACTAAATTCCGGGGCTTTTTCTGCAGGGACAACCTCAGCCTGAACATCCGCCACAGGAATCGCGATTTCATTGGCTACATCTGCTACAGATGTAACCGTTGTAGATTCTGTTGCAGTTTGAGCGTTTTCAACTGAAATAGGATCCGTCGTAGTCGTCTCAGTCTTTGCCGTCGCCTCAACGCTCTGCTCTGCTTGTTCCGTTGCCGTTGCTTCTGGCGTTACATTTGCTTGAACAGCTTCAGTCGTTTCAGCCGCTGTGACTTTTTCCTCAGCCAAAGTCGGCTCAACACGTTGCGTGGTTTCAGATGTATTTAACTGATTTCGTACATGGCGCGGAATAACAGGTTGCTGACTATCAGGATCAATATGTAATTCGGTGTCAAGTGATGGCGCTGCATCTGCAGGTTTACGAAACATCATTCGAATGCCCACAACCATGATAATTACAGCGATTACAATCCCAACTATAGTGGTGATTTCCATGTTATGCCTCCGCAGCTAAACCGTATTCTTTGGCTTGCTCTATATTCACAGTCACTAATTTTGAAGTTCCTGGTTCTGGCATGGTCACACCAAGTAAGTCAGTTGCCATTGTCATAGCCAGTTTATTGTGTGTAATGTAGATAAATTGCACTTGTTCTGAAAGCTCTTTTACAAGATTACAAAATCTTCCTACATTTGCATCGTCTAAAGGTGCATCGACTTCGTCTAAAACGCAAAATGGTGCAGGATTTAGGCGGAAAATCGCAAAAACCAAAGCCAATGCGGTCAGTGCCTTTTCACCACCTGACAATAATGCCAAAGAGCTATTTCGTTTACCCGGTGGTCGTGCCATCAGTTTTACACCTGATTGCCAACCATCTTCAAGGCTTAAACTTGCTTCACCACCATTAAATACTTTCGGAAACAACGCTTGAAGTTCAGCATTAACCTTATCAAAGGTGGTCATAAACAGCTTTCGAGTTTCCTGATCAATGCTTTTCATCGCAGCTTGCAGTTGTTCAACGGTCTTTTGCAAGTCATCAATTTGGTGGCTTAAATCATCAAAGCGTTTAGAAACTTCAGTATATTCTTCTGCCGCAGCCAAGTTGACTGCACCCAATTTATCAAACTGCTGCTGTGCTTTTTCTAGTTTTTGCTGATGGGATACCACATCAATGCTTAAATCTGTCAGCATTTCGCTGTTCATTTCTTTCAGCTGTTCAGAATAATGCTGCAAATCAGACTGCGCGGATTGCCAAGCCAAACGCTTTTCTTCCAATTGCGTACGCAATTTTTCATCTTGCTGTTGATGTGAATGGCGTTGTTCCGTCAATGTCTGTTGTTTGCTCTGTACGTTATTCAGTTCAAGCTGCCAGTCATTCCAGGTTTTTTGTAAACGTTCAGTGACTTGAGCCTGCTCTGAATACTGTGACTCAAGCGCAGGCAATTCTAACTGTACCGGATCGACAAATTTCTTTGCCTGCTCCATCTGTCCAATAATTTGCTGAGTTTGCGCTTTCAAAAAGACCGTGTCTTTTTCTAATAATTCAATCTGTTGTTTTGTCTGTACAGACTGACGACGCACAATTTCCAATTCTTGCTGACTGTGTAATGCCACTTGCTGAGCACTTTCCAGTGCTAGACTCAACTCTTCAACTTGGAATTGCAAGGTTTTATAATTGGGCAAAGCTTGCTCAAGCTTCATCGTCAGCGCATGCAGATCAATTTCCAAATCGTCTTTTTGCATGGCATCTTCTTCGAGCTGCGCTTCAAGTTGCTGCAATTGATCTTCTAACTGCTGCTTTTGTAATGCAAATGCCTGATTGGAACTTTGTACCTTCGCAATGGCAACATCAGCATTTTGAATGTCTTTTTGCCAAGTTTTTAATTGGCTGTGTTGCTGTTGCAGGTTTTGCTGTAAAGCCTGTATGGCATTTTGCAACTCAGGCAATTGGCCTTCTAGTTGCGTCAGCTTTGGCTGCTGCTCTGCAAGTAATTCAGTCAATTCATCTAAACGAATACGGTGGCTCAATGCACCTTGCCCTGCTTGGCTGTCCTCATCATAGTCTAGACCAATCACCCAATCTGCACCGACATGATAACCATCGAGCGTGAGTATTGACTCACCAGCGGCCAGTTTAGCCTGATTACTCAATGCCACCGTCAATGTTTCGGTAATCGCGACCTGCTGCCAGATCGAAAGTTGTGGTGCTTCAATCCACGTCGCCAAAGCTTCTAATCCAACGATTTGTGCTGCGGTGTGGTTACTGCCTTTGACCTGACGTGCGGTACTGTCTTGAAAGTCATCACTGCTTCCTAAGACTTGGGCACTCAGCCATTTAGACAAAAATTTCTCGACCAGTTGTGCATGCTGTTTACCTTGTGTGCTCAACTGCAACTGCTGCATTAAATGTTGACGCTGGCTTTGCTGCTTTGGACTGGCTTTAATCATCAATTGATTTAGGTTTTTCTGCTCGGACAACAGCACCTGTATTTCTGACTTTAGCTGCAGCACCGTATTTTTGTGCTGTGCCTGCTGTTCTTGTGCAGCTGCAAGCTGTGTCTGCGTTTCGGCAATCACCAGCTCTTGTTGCATAATTTGTTGTTCGAGCTGTTGCTTATCTTGCTGATACTGCTCCAACTCATCTTGCTGCGCCTGATGCTGAATTTGACCACGTTGCTGTTGTAGGGTCTCACGCTGTTGCTCAATACGACCAATATTTTTGGTCAATTGTTCACTCTGCGCCAACATCTGTAGCTTTTGCTGTTGCTGCTTTTCGACTTGCCCACGGCATTGTTCAAATTGTTGAACCGCTTGTTGATGCTGAGCTTTCAAATCGGCTAACTGCTGGGTCTGATCTTGACTACTGCTTTCTTGACGCTGTAATTGCTCAACAAATCCATCTTGCTGTTCTTGCAGCGTTTCCAGTTGTAACTCTAATAGCTGTAAACGTTCTTTGGTTTGGGCTTTTTGCTTTTCAAGCTCCACCAAACTTGCCGAATTTTGTGCAAATAAACCCTGTTTTTGCTCCAGCGTCATTTTCAACTCAGACAGTTTCTTTTCCGCCTGTTGCCATTCGCTTTGTAATGGCGTGGACTGTTGAATAAGCCGTTGAAATAAAGCACTGGTGGAAGATAAGTCATGCTCTAGGGTGTTCAGCTCAGAACGAACCAGTTTGAAGGTTTCCCCGAGCTCATTCATCTGAAGCGTGTATTCTTGCTGTAAACGCGTGCTTTGTTCACATTGGAAAGACAGCACTTCGATCTTAATGGTACGAATCTGGGTTTCTAATTCTTTGTATTGCACTGCCGTTTCAGACTGCCGTTTTAAGGTTTTCAGCTGAGATTTCAGTTCTGATGCAATGTCTTCGAGACGTTCTAAGTTTTGAGTGGTGTGTTCTAGATGCTGTAAAGTTTCACGACGACGAGCTTGATAGCGAGAAACCCCAGCGGCTTCTTCAATATACACACGCATTTCTTCAGGTTTGGCATCGACCAAACGGTTGATCATGCCCTGTTCAATAATCGCATACGAACGTGGACCTAAACCGGTACCTAAGAAAATATCGGTAATATCACGACGGCGGCATTTGGTGCCGTTGAGGAAATATTCGGATTTACCATCACGATTGACCTGACGACGAACTGCTAGTTCAGTATAGGCATTATAAGCGCCACCTAGCTTGCCATAGGTATTATCAAAACGCAGTTCAACACTCGCCATCCCGACTGGTTTACGCTTGGCCGTTCCGGTAAAAATAACATCTTGCATGGTGCCACCACGCAATTGACGGGCACTGGATTCACCCATAACCCAACGAATGGCATCAATCACATTGGATTTACCACAGCCGTTCGGTCCAACAACCGCACTACGGTTGCCTTCAAATTTTAGAGTTGTGCTATCGGCAAAAGATTTGAAGCCGGAAAGTTTTAAACTGCTTAAACGCATAATGTCCTGATCAGCGGCGTGAACGTCTCGCCCACGCTAATTCGATTTGTTTCATCCGTGTTAGTGATTCCAACACAAGGTTGCGTAAGTGTCGACAAAAATCTTCCACAAATAAAGTGGCTTGATGTGATTTTCTGATTAAAACTGCATCAGTCACTAATTTAAACAAATCAAAAGATTCTTGTATTTCACGTCGTGAAATATTCAGTGTCAGGAAATAACTGCGTCTGAGTGATGGCAACAATTCTTGGTAATAACGCATCAGGTAGGTATTTCCCACCATTTCATGCTGACGAGCCATGCCCTGAAAAATCAGATCATAAAACTTTTCAGTATTGCCTTGGCGAGTTTCCACGTCTAATTGTTCAAGTAATAACTGAATACGCTCAGCTTCATGGCTGCGCCACGTTTCCGCCATACGATGCACAATTTGACCCAACAATAATGCTGCAATATCAAATAATGAGCGCACTTGTAAAGCCGACATTTCAGAGACTAAGGCGCCACGGCGTGGGTAGATTTCAATGAGCTGGGTCCGTTCTAAAATCAATAAAGCTTCACGAACAGAGCCACGGCTCACATCCAATTCGGCCGCAATTCTGAGTTCCTGAATACGCTCGCCTTCGACCAACTCACCGCGAATGATTTGTTCACCGATGTGTTTGGCAATTTGTTCTGACAAACTGTCCGCTTCTTGTTGTTGCATACTGTTCCTATCTTTTTTTTATAAGATGCAATGTTCAGATTTACACTCAATCTATTTGCATTAGAAACGATAAGCAACCTAATTGAACATGACATTGTCTGACAATCTTGTGTCAACAAAGCCAATTTTGTCAGTCAAAACGGACAATCAAGCGCCAAAGGCTTGCACACCTTGATAAATAAAATAGCAACCAACTGTTGTTAATAAGCATGCAAAACAACGCTTTAGCATAAATGGTGACAACATATGAGCCACTTTCGCACCCAATTTCGCAGTGATGAAGCTCATTACACTAATCCCGATAAATGCATAAATATGGATATAACCAATGGTATTGGGAACCTCGATATCGGCATGATGACCAAACCACATAAAGCCGAGTGCCCCTGCAATCGCAATCGGTAAACCACATGCAGCAGAGGTTGCGACCGCTTTTTGCATAATGACGCCGTTTTTATTCAAATACGGGACGGTTAAGCTACCTCCACCAATACCGAAGATCGCAGAGGCAATCCCAATACCACCCCCTGCTGCCATTTGCATGGCTTGTGAGGGTAAATGTTTATTCGGATCGACTGGTGTCGCTGCACCGCGAAACATTTTAAAGGCCACCCAGACCGCAAAAAAGCCAATCAACAGTTGCAAACCCTGCCCTGAGAGATAATCAGCAATGCCTGCACCGAGAAATGAACCGATCACCAAACCCGGTGACAAATTCCGAAAGACATTCCACAGCACGGCACCTTTTTTATGATGAGCCGAAACCGAACTGAGTGAGGTGACAATAATCGTGGCTAAAGATGTGCCCACCGCCATGTGCATAATCACACTGGGATCATATTGAAGTTGGGTAAAGACAATGAATAAAATCGGCACAATAATCAGGCCACCGCCCACACCAAATAGCCCCGCAGCAAAACCAGCGATTGCACCAATCAGTAAATATATGATTAACTCCATCAATATTATTCCACAACTCTCAGATTCAAATGGATTTAGAGACCAGACACTTACAGCAATTGCTGAGCACAGTACCTCAGCCGCCTGAAGTTTTATTACTGAAGCCCATTACCACATCGACCAATGACGATGTCCGTGAGATTGCCAAAAAAGGCATTCAACATGTTTTGGTATGCAGTGAAGAGCAAACTCAGGGGCGTGGGCAACGCGATCATCAATGGGTCTCACCCGTTGGTAATATCTATTTAAGCACATTGCTGAATTTACAAACAGCGATAGATGGACGGCTTGCACTCGAAATTGCCTTAAATATCTTACAAATGCCAAGTTTGCAAAATCTCGCTTTACAAGTGAAATGGCCTAATGACCTGTATAGCCCACAAGGCAAATGGGGCGGGATTTTGATTGAACCGATTTCGCCACATCAAGCGATAGTCGGCGTTGGCATGAACTTATTTCCGATTCCATCCATAGGAATTGAGCAACGTGCAACATCGTTATCTGAACTCGGACTTCCCTCGCCAAACCGGTTACAGTTAATTACTGAACTGTATGCAGCAATTCAACTTGCAGGTGAATGGTTCGATCATAACTGCTATAACCTCGCTGAACGATTCAACCATTACGCTGCATTTATGCAACAGCCCGTTGAACTTGAACACCTGCAAGGCAAAAGCCAAGGTCGCTTTCTCGGCATTGAAAATGATGGTTCGATCAACATCCAAACCTCGCAGCGCTTAGAAAATTATTTCCAAGGCCGCTTACGTTTAGCAGATCAATCATAAACAGGATTGCAAAGGCCTACTGATGAAAAAATTATGGCTCGATGTCGGTAATACACGGCTGAAATACTGGATTACCGAATACGATCAAATCATAGAGCATGCTGCGGAACTGCATTTACAGTCGCCTGCCGAACTACTTCTCGGTTTGATCCAGCACTTTAAAAGCTTGGACTTAGATCAGGTCGGGATTTCTTCAGTACTCGACAAGAAAAATAATGATCGGATTCAAAAAATTCTTAAATTTTTAGCGGTTCCTGTCACCATTGCCAAAGTTCATGCCGAATATGCGGGCTTACGCTGTGCTTATGAAGACACCAGTAAATTCGGGATCGACCGTTGGCTGCAAATGCTCGCAGTGGTCAAAGACCCTACTCAAAAATACTGTGTCATTAGTTGCGGAACGGCACTCACCATTGACTTAACGGATGGCTTACAACATTTAGGCGGTTATATTTTGCCAAATTTGTATTTGCAACGTGATTCGCTCATCCAAAACACCAAAGGCATTAAAATTCCAGATGCCACCTTTAACGAGCTGTCTCCTGGTAAAAATACCATAGACGCTGTTCATCATGGCATCTTGCTCAGCTTGGTCAGCACCATTGAAAAGGTTCTCGACAAATATCCAAGTCAGTTGATTTTAACCGGTGGCGATGCTGCGCTATTTGCACGCTATTTAGAACAATATCAGCCAGCTGTCGAAGCAGATTTGCTGCTTCGAGGCCTACAAAGTTATGTAAATGGCGTGTAATTTAGCCATTTTTTGATAGCAAACTGTGAAAGCGTGATGACCAATGGTGATCACGCTTTTTTATTGATGGTCATTTCATATAAGCGTGGTTACAAATTGTATCGCGATTCATGACCTTTTTTCGTCCAAGGAATTACAATAGCCTGCGATGATCGACAGATACATCAGCAACTTTATAATTTAAAAATGTCTTTCAAGATAGAATATAAGACGAAGAGTATAGATATGAAATTTAAAAATTTACTGGGTTTAAGCCTGCTCGCCTCTACATTATTCTTCGGCGGTTGTACCACGACACAAAATCTAGCCAACTCTAAAATCCCTGCCGAAATCAAATCACAGCTCAGCACCTCTGAAGCTGTTTTGGGTTATTTCGGTGATGAAGATAATCCTGATTACTGCGGCTGCGTATCGTATATTGACTCAAGCTATTACATGACCCCAGTCAAAGACGGCTATTACCGTGTACTTTTAGGTCGTAATGCCACAGGTGATTTTTTAGTCCAAGATTTTTACCAAGAAACCAAAACCCCTCAATCCTCACCTGCTTGGGTTAAAGATCCGATGAAACTATTTAGTTTCAGTGGCAGTGACATTGAAGGTCCGGTAACGCTTTATCGCAAAAACGGCAAAGTAGAATCAACCTTTGTGAACCAAGATGGCGTGAGCATCCACGGCGAAGAGTTTTATCCAACAGGACAACGTGGCGCAGCGTATAAAGTCGATGAAAATGGCAATGATGCCTATCGCTTATGGTATGCCTCAGGAAAAATTGCGGCTGAATATGTCGTCGATACCGATGGTGAATATGTTGGTGCTTATAAAGCATGGCAGGAAGATGGTCGCGAAGCCAATGACAACATTGACGACATTCGTGAACGTGTTGCTTTAGAACTCGACTGATCTATCAACAAATCGAACAAACAAAAGGCGCAGATTGCGCCTTTTTTTATCTTCAATTGCACCTATTGCATGATCAATTTTAGTTTTCACTATTACCTTATCTACAAAACACGCGATCTATTAAACACGCGCACAAAACCTATCTAAGCCGTTAAAATCGGCTCTAACACGTGCCACAGTTGTGGAATCTCAGAAAAGCCATCTTTTGCTGTGAAATGCCCTGCTTCTTTCACTTCATAAATTTGTGCATTTATAAAATTGCCCAATTGAATCGCAACCGGTGGCGGCACGATTGGATCATTGGATGAAATCAGACTGATACAAATCGGCATATAGGTCTGTAAAACACCGCTATCCATTTTTGCACGTTGAATAAATGCGGTTAATTCAGGCTGTGTCGGTAAACTACTTTTAAAACCTGACACAAAAACGCCCGCTTTAATCCGTGTGCTATGCTGTTCAAAATATTGATTGAGATAATGCAGCGTGGTTAAGCACCCCAAACCATGTGCAATCACGATGGTATTTTCATCCAAATCAGGCATTTGCAACGCTAGAAATTTCTGCCAATGGTCAAAATCAGGTTGTGCTGCATTTGCCATAACGATGCGTCGAGAATAATGTCCTGCTTCTTGCAGCTTTCGTCCTAACCAAGGAAACCAATGATCATTCGGCGAAGTATCATGACCATGAACAATATAGATCTTTTGGCTTTCTGGCGTATGCGGTGTATTCATGATTTGATTCTTATTCTAGGTGATTATTTTTAGTGAAGCTTTCAATTTGCAGTTCGGCAAATTTTCACCTCTGTTTTAAACCTGCCACCTACACGCTCTCAATGTCAATTTGGCATCTTTTTGTAATGATTTAGCTCAGTTCGGTATCTATCTGCTGGTATAGCAAGATTCCCTCATCCAGTACTTGCTATCAAATGCACTCGATCACTTTGCTTGAGCGTACAGTCTCGTTAAATTTCAGCCATAAAAAAAGGCGCTGAATGCGCCTTTTTTTAAGTCCAAATTACTTCGGATCTTTACTGCCGAACAATGGACCCATGCCACCGCCGCCAAATTGTTTTTGCATATTGCCCAATGATTTCATCATTTTTGCCATACCTGTTGGGTTGGCAAACTTCTTCATCATTTTCGCCATTTGCGCATGTTGCTTGATGAGTTTATTCACTTCCGCAACATCCATACCACAGCCTGCTGCAATACGTTTTTTACGGCTTGGATTCATCAAGTCTGGGTTACGACGTTCTTTAATGGTCATCGATTGAATAATCGCTTCCATTTTCTTCACTTGCTTTTCAGGATTTGCTTGTGCAATCGCATCTTGAATCCCTGAGTTGCTCATGCCTGGAAGTTTATCCAGGAAGCCCATCATGCCGCCCATTTTGTTCATTTGTTCAAACTGCATCAGCATATCTTCAAAGTTGAAGCTACCGCCTTTTTGCAGTTTTTTCGCCATTTTTTCGGCTTTTTCTTTGTCGATTTTACGTTCAACTTCTTCGACCAAAGAAAGTACGTCACCCATACCCAAAATACGCTGTGCGATACGTTCAGGATGGAATGGCTCTAGGGCATCGAGTTTTTCCCCCATACCCAAGAATTTGATTGGCTTACCAGTAATGGCACGAACAGAAAGTGCTGCACCACCACGTGCATCACCATCCGTTTTTGTCAGGATCACACCCGTCAAAGGCAAGGCATCATTAAAGGCTTTTGCCGTATTCGCCGCATCCTGACCAGTCATGGCATCAACCACGAACAATGTTTCAGTCGGCTTAATCGCTGCATGCAGCTCTTTAATTTCATCCATCATTTCGTCGTCTACATGTAAACGACCTGCTGTATCGACAATCAAGACATCAGCAAATTGAATTTTTGCTTGCTCAATCGCACGATTTGCGATGGTAATTGGTTTTTCGTCTGCGCTTGATTCAAAGAAAATCGCGCCAACTTCACCAGCAACTGTTTGTAGCTGTTTAATCGCCGCTGGACGATAAACGTCGGCAGACACCATTGCTACTTTTTTCTTTTGACGTTCTTGTAAGAAACGTGCAAGTTTTGCCGCAGTAGTTGTTTTACCCGCACCTTGCAAACCTGCAAGAAGCACAACAACTGGTGGTTTTGCCGCTAGGTCTAGGCTTTCATTCGCCTCACCCATCATTTTGGTCAATTCGTCATGAACGATTTTGACGAAAGCCTGCCCCGGTGATAACTGAGTCATCACTTCTTGGCCCAATGCTTCTTCCTTAACTTTCGCGATGAATTCACGAGTTACAGGTAACGCAACATCGGCTTCAAGAAGTGCCATACGTACTTCGCGTAACGTATCTTTAATATTGTCTTCGGTTAGCTGCCCTGAGCCAGTAACATTTCTTAAACTCTGCGTGAGTCGTTCTGTTAAGGTATCAAACATTGCAAAATCCGCTTAAAATAGCCATGAGCAAAAAATTGTTTCTTAAAATAGAAAATTTATGCATAGAATGCTATAGGATACTTTAGTTCTTGCAGAATTTATATAAATGAATATTCAACATCCTGAAAAAGGTTTGACATGATCAGTCTCCCCTTGGTTTACACGATCCTAGCATTAATCGCTTATACCACGTCTTTTTGGTATTTATTCAGCCATTTAATGTCTAAACGTGCGCCGAACCATTGGTTTATTGGTGTTGTACTTG
Source organism: Acinetobacter sp. YH12152 (assembly GCF_013418285.1). NCBI lineage: Bacteria > Pseudomonadati > Pseudomonadota > Gammaproteobacteria > Moraxellales > Moraxellaceae > Acinetobacter > Acinetobacter sp. YH12152. Next base: position 37,533 of record NZ_VPCH01000026.1, on the reverse strand, counting down.
GTTTAGGCATGTTATTGCATGCAGGTGTTTTATATAACGACATGTTGACGCCTATGGGTGTGAACTATGACGTGTTCAACCTGATGTCATTTACTTCAGGTCTCATGCTATTACTCAGTGTGTTATTTAGTACCTATCGACCTGTGCTGGCAATGAACCTGTTAGGCATTCCTGTCGCAGCGACAGGGTTGATTTTAGGCTTTGCATTTAGTCGACAAAATCAATTTATAGAACAACATTCGCTGGGTTTAGACATCCATATTATTTTGTCGCTTTCCGCGTATGCCGTCCTGCTGATGGCAACTATTCAAGCGGTTATTTTGCGTTTACAAGACCGTGAACTGAAAAACAAGCAGAAAAAACGTGTATGGGTGAGCCTGCTTCCATCCTTCCAAGCCATGGAATCTTTACTATTTGATTTATTGATTGCTGGTTTTGCACTACTGACCGTGGCACTTGGGTTTGGTTTCTTCACCATCGATAACTTCTTTGCACAGCATTTGGCGCATAAAACTGCCTTTAGCATCATTTCATGGTTCGTCTATGGAGCTTTGCTCATTGGACACTATCGATTTGGTTGGCGTGGTCAAAAAGCCATTCGCTTTACCATTATTGGTTTTTGTCTCTTGGCAGTTGGCTTTATTGGTTCTAAGTTTATTTTAGAAATGGTTTTGGGCCGCTAAGTCGACGATGAAACAATTTTAAGTTTTATTAAGAAGTAAGTTTTATTACGAAGGGAGCTAAGGCTCTCTTTTTTATAGCTTGATTATTCACACAGAAATAACAGGCATAAAAAAAGCGCTATACAGCGCTTTTTTTTCATTACGTCTAAATTATAGAGCAACGATGTTTACAGCATTCGGGCCTTTTTGACCTTGAGCGATGCTGAAAGAAACCTTTTGGCCTTCTTGCAAAGTTTTGAAGCCAGAACCAGTGATTTCGCTGAAGTGAGCAAAAACGTCAGGACCGTTGTCTTGTGCAATAAAACCGAAACCTTTAGTTTCGTTGAACCATTTAACTGTACCAGTAACTGTATTAGACATAATAATACCTATTAATTTGTTGATTTAGCCATTGGATGATGACTGACTATAACTTGGAAAATAATAAAGAATTGAACTTCATTTCTGTAAAAAACGAAGGATTATGACTAACACTGCGATACTTAAAGAAAATTTACGAAACAATACTTTTTTTCTAGTTGCAGCCATCATACATGAAATCTTAAAAGATTCAAGCACAGTATATGTTGTTGATTCCATTAAAAAACAACAGTAAAAGCCATCTTCTTATTATTACTATCCATCTGTATTTACTCATTTTATTGTTTAAGTTTTATGTCAGTCAAGACTTTACGACTTTGGTCCTAATTTCACCAAATAATTACATAAAATCTTGTGATTTCGTATTCCGCATCACCAGAAGCACAAAACCTAGACATCCCTTTCAAAACCACGTATAACTCCGTTTTTCAATTTTTGGCTGTGTGACCGTGAAACTTGTTCTTGCGCCGATGGAAGGCTTAACCGACCCAATTATGCGAGATGTGTTGACGCATGTTGGGAGTTTTGACTGGTGTGTAACCGAGTTTATCCGTGTCACGGACTCTGTCCTGCCCGACCATATTTATCATAGTTATTGTCCCGAACTGAACAATGACGGCAAAACTGCAGCAGGAACACCGGTTCATGTGCAGTTCTTAGGTAACAATCCGACCATGCTCGCGGCAAATGCTGTACGCGCAGTAGAACTTGGTGCACCTGCGATTGATATGAACTTTGGTTGTCCTGCAAAAACCGTCAATCGCCACCGTGGTGGTTCAGTTCTGCTAGATGAACCTGAAGTGGTGTATGAGTTAGTCAAAGCTGTGCGTGATGCTGTTCCGAGTCATATTCCTGTATCGGCAAAAATGCGTTTGGGTTATATGGATCATAACTTCACCATGGAAAATGCGCATGCCATCGAAGATGCGGGTGCCGCATGGGTTACAGTCCATGCGCGAACCAAAGCCGATGGTTATACCCCGCCTGCCTTTTGGGATCAGTTGCAACCCATTCGTGAAGCATTGAAAATTAACGTGATTGCCAACGGTGAAATTTGGAACAATGCCGATGCCAAACAATGCCAACTCGAATCTGGTTGTGAAGACCTGATGATTGGTCGTGCTGCGGTGACCACCCCTGACATTACACAGTGTATTCGTCGTAATACCGATGAGCCGCTGATTACATGGCATGAACTGCTTGGCTTACAAATTCGTTTCTTAAACGGTTCGTATAAAAAAGAAATGAATATGGTCGGTCGTTATAAACAATGGCTCGGCATGATGTCGAAGCACTATCCAGAAGCCAAAGTCCTTTGGGATGAAGTAAAACGTGTCAAACCACTTGATGAAATCGTGCAAAAACTCAAAGCCGGTATGTAAGTTTTAAAGCACATCGCCCAATATGAAAACGAAAAAGTGTGAAAACAGCTATCTCAGCGTAGCCGCAGAGCCTTTGATTACACCTACAGTGTTCAAAGGCTTTGTTGTTTGGCAAACTCTAAAATTGCATCGATCTCATCTGCCAAAAACTCTTTCGGATGTTCCGAAGTCGGGTTCATCACCAAGCTTGCGCCTTTGGTAATGGCAAACAATTTTTCAGCACTGATCATGACAAATTCTGCGTCTGCGCCAACATCCTGTTGAAGCATCGCAAGACTCAGAAAGAATGGAATGGCTTGCTCGCCCTGCTCCTTTTCCATCAATTGAAAATGTAAATGCTGCTCAGCATCACGCTCACCCAGACAATACACTTGGCTGGCTAAAAGTTGCTGATAAAAGTCTTGGTATTGCTCAGGATGATCTAAAGTCGATTCATAAAGATGTTGAAGCGTGTCGTTCATTGTTATTGTCCGTCTATTTTTATCAGTCAGATACTGTTCACAATCCACAGCATACAGGAAGTTTATGAATTATGCCGTTGATTTAATTCTTCAACGTGCTGTCGATTTGTTTTCCACGATTTTTCTAAAATTTCTTTTTCTAAACGCAACTGTATTCGTTTAAGTTTCATTTCAGAGACCACGGGTTGCTGAAAGGTTTGAACATAGTCCACCCAAGCTGTACCCCGAAATACATTCGACGGCATCTTTGTTTTAAACACTGCTTCAGGCATAAAAACAATCACAGAATGCATATTGTCTTTATCCACAATATCGCTCAACACCTGTTCTAACACTTTCATATGTTTATAATTTTGGTGAATTGGATTTTGAAATTTAAAACTTTTTTTATAAATCTTTTGCGTCCATTGTTTTTGTCTCTCGCTCCCAAAAATCCAGCCCTTATAGTTTTTAGTTTCAATCACAAACACACCAAATGGGCTTAAAAGAAGATGATCAATTTGAGTTGTAGCTCCTTCGCCATCTGGTAAGGTCAAATCATTTAACAATATATAATGGTCTTTCAAATAAAGTTTGACATGAACGGCGACAGCAAACTCCCCCATTTTCCCCTTTAAATAAGGTTTAAATGCTTTGATTGCCCCCACAATCAGTAACAATGGAATTAGCCACCACAACGTCGAAATGAGGGGTGCAAAGATTTGAGAAATATTCATTGTTTTGATTCATTATTTTAAATAAGTATATTTTATATTTTATTGTAATTTCTCAATTTTTAACAATATTTCTTTATTTTCTAAACCACCCGCAAAACCCACTAATTTTCCATTTGCGCCCACGACACGATGACAGGGTGCAATAATTGAAATTGGATTTTTACCATTGGCTGCACCGACAGCACGTACGGCTTTGACATTGCCTATCTGCTCTGCAATTTGTTTATAACTGCGAGTTTCTCCAAAAGGAATTGTCAGTAAAGCTTGCCAAACTTGTTGCTGAAATTCGGTACCTTCAAAGTCTAGCGGCAAGTCAAATTGCTGTCTTTTACCTGCAAAATATTCATTTAATTGCTGTGCAGTTTTGAGCAAAATCGGGTGTTGCCGATCTTCAACCAAAGCCGCCAATCGCACACGATTAGGGTTTTCATTTTCCCAAAGGACAGCCACCAATGCGGTTTCATGTGCAACAAGTTTTAATTGTCCAACGGGCGAATCTAAAAACTGATAAGAAAGTTGCATGACATACTCCAAGCTCAAAATCGCAGCACTTCATTATTCAGGAGGACGATAATTTCATCAAGACTAGTCCTGAAATAATCAGTACCGCAGCTAGCATGCGCATGGCATTGGCAGGCTCACCCAATACAACGATGCCGAGGATAAATGAACCCACTGCACCAATCCCTGTCCACACCGTATAGGCTGTACCCAGTGGTAAGGATTTCATTGCATAAGACAATAAAGCGAAACTTGCGATCATGAAAACAATGGTCAAAATACTTGGCGTCAGTTTGCTAAAGCCTTCAGAGACTTTCATACAATAGGCCCAAACCACCTCAAGTAATCCCGCTACAATTAATAAAACCCCAGCCATATTTTTACCCAAAAAAAAGCACAGGGATCAATGACCGCTGTGCTTTAGAACATATTAACTTGAAGATAATTTCATCAAGATTAGACCCGAAATGATCAGTACTGCGGCTAACATCCGCATGGCAGTTGCAGGCTCACCGAGTATAAAAATACCCACGAGGAATGAGCCAATCGCGCCGATTCCTGTCCAAATGGTATAAGCTGTTCCCAGAGGCAACGTTTTCATGGCATAGGCCAATAAACCAAAGCTCAGGATCATAAAAAATAAAGTAACTAAACTTGGGCCAAGTTTTGTAAAGCCTTCTGAGAGCTTCATCGAATAGGCCCAAACGATTTCAAAAATACCAGCGAATACTAGAACAACCCAGGCCATGATGCCTTCCTCCATATTAGTAGAGTCAGGTCGTCCTGACGATTTTTCTTACTGGCTTCGAACAAAGATGTAAGGGAGGTCGTTCCTCCGAATATTGTCTCAGTATAGCAAATATGCTGAATTTTAGTGCAGTCTTTACATTTTTTGACCAAATTCAGGGCGTTATTCAGTTAAGGAAAAAACTTGTGCAGATGAATTGCGCCAAAACATAGCATATCTTTTCAAAGGACAGATTCAGAGATAAAAAAGGCACCACCAAAACCAGTTGATGATGCCCTCTTTATTTGGTCTATTTTTCTATTAGAACTTCAGACGAAGACCTGCGCCATACCACCATTGCTTTTCACTTCCAGTTTCAGCTTGCCATGCCGTATGCTGACTTCCTTTTTCATAGCTGTAAGCAACATCGATAAAGGGCATTAACTTTTTATTGATTTCATAGCGTGTTTCTAGCCCTAGCCATACAGAACTGAGTCCTGTTTTTTGTGCATAAGCAGAGTCATCACTCAGCACCACATCTAGGTTCAAATATGGTTTTAAAATCAATTTTTGCGTCAGCAGCAAATCACGTTCGGTTTCTAAAGAAAAACTGACCTGTTTATCTGCACCAAAATATAGATAAGCATCGGTTTCAAAGAAATAAGGTGCCAGACCATGCAGACCCACCACAGCATCTAACTGTTCTTTATCCGTCACTTGATGTTCATCGACCCGATAACGCGCACCAATTTGCGCATCCCAAAAGTCAGAGATCATACGGCTATACATCAATTGAGCCGCATAATCAGCGTCTTGAGATTCTGCTTTATTGGCATGTAGTTTGATGAAGAGCTTATTTTCATCGGTCCCGATTCGACTGTCAATTTCGGTCTTTAAACGTCCTCGGCCATCGGCATTATAGAGCCATCGATTGTCTATCTCAGTCGCTTGATAAATCTGTCCACCATGTTCACGCTTATGATCAACAGGATGCTGCGCAGAAGTAGTACGTGACGCAATAGATGATGCATTTGCATGTTCTGCATGTTCTGCATGTTCTGCATGTTCTGCATGTTCTGCATGTTCTGCATGTTCTGCATGTTCTGCATGTTCTGCATGTTCTGCATGTTCTATCTGGCTCGATTCAATCCCTGTTTGCATCTCTTGATGCGACGAATCAAGTGAGGAATGCAACTCATGTTGAGCTGACGTCGGCATGCTGTGATGTGCATCTTGCGCCATGGTCATTTGAGTGACCGATGCCAAAGCTAAACTTAGAACCGTATATGTGCATGGTTTAATGATGCGCATGAGACACCTCCTTTTGCGGTACAGATGCCGTTTTCGTATTCTCTGCGACATTTGCGACCACAAGTTTATTCATCATCCCTGCAGACATGTGATACAGCAAGTGACAATGAATCGCCCATTCCCCTAATTCATTGGCCGTTAACAGAGCCGTCACTGTTTTCCCCGGCGGCACAATCACCGTATGTTTATTTGGCATTTCAGAAGACACTTGCCCATTTTCCAATTGCATGAACATGCCATGTAAGTGCATCGGATGCGCCATCATGCTGTCATTGACAAATTTCAGTCGAATTCGCTCACCATATTTCACCTTTAGTGGTTCAGCTTCACTGAATTTTTTGCCATTCATGGTCCACATATAGCGTTCCATCGTTCCTCCCAAATGAATGACCAAATCTTGCGTCGGTTCACGTGTATCAGGCTGCGGGGTTAACGCTTTTAGATCACTATATTGCAGTGCCTTATCACCCATAGGTGTTGATGCATTGGCCCAACCCATAACCGTTGCTGAATTTTCAACTGCCTGCTTCTCCTCTTTAGACTGTGCATGCTCCATCGCTGTATGCATATCATGTTTCATGGATGAGTTTATTGAGGAGTGGTTCATAGATGAATGATCCATCACACTATGATCCATATTGGCATGCGCTGAATCAGACATATTCTGTTTATGCATATCTGGATGCTGCATAGTAGTATGCGCAGTCACTGGAGAATGGTCCATGTCATGTCCCATAGCGGCATGGTCATGTGCTTGATTCGTCTGAATCTTTGATGGATTGACAGTATGCGCGCTGTACTCATGAGCATTCGCTTGCTGGATTGCTGAAGTTTGGGTTGAACCTGTAGCCGTATGCTCCATATTGCTATGATCCATACCTGCCATTGAACCATGCCCCATATCTTCCATGGTCAGCAAAGCGCGTGGTCGTGCTTTTGGCATGTGAATGCCTGTGTGCTGAGGCTGAGGCTGAGTTTCATCATGTAATGTACCGATCGCAAATCCTGTCCGATCGATCGACTCAGCCTCTATCTGATAGTGCGCAGATTTAGGCTCTACGATCACATCGTAGGTTTCCGCAGCACCAATTCGGAATTCATCCACAGCGACCGGCTTGACCGCTTGGCCGTCTGCACTGACCACCGTCATTTTGAGCTGAGGAATGCGCACATCAAAAAACGACATGGCCGCAGCATTTACAAAACGAAGTCTGACTTTTTCATTGGGCTTAAACATCCCCGTCCAGTTCTGCTGTGGTGTTTTGCCATTCACTAAAAACGTATAACCCGTGACATCAGACAAATCCGTTTTCAGCATTCGCATCTGATTCCACATCGAACGATCTTTCCAAGTGTTTTTTAAACCTGTTCGTTGAATTTGCGTCCATACATCTGAAACTGTTTCACGCTGATTTTGATAGTATTCGGCAGACTTTTTCAGATTTGCCATAATCTGAGCGCTAGATGATTCATGAAAATCCGACAGCATGACCACATAATCACGTTGTGTCTGTTCATGTGCGGCAAGTGCTTGTTTACCTTTCGGATAAATTACCAAAGCGCCATACAATCCGTCTTGTTCTTGACCTTTGGAATGCGCGTGATACCAATAGGTTCCGCTTTGACGGACTTTAAATTTATAAGTAAAGCTACCATCAGGCTGTATTTCATTGAAACCATTAAAGCCGGGTACACCATCCATTAAGCCGGGCAGCAATAGACCATGCCAATGCACCGAGGTATTTTGTTTTTTGAGCTGATTATGTACATGGATGACCGCATCATCGCCTTCTTCAAACTCCAGTAAAGGTGCTGGAAACTGACCATTGACGCTGATTTTCTTGACCGCTTTACCAGTCAAATTGATGGTCTTTTCATCAATATTCAGATGATATTCTTTAATGGCTGCAAACGCCCACGTTGGAGACAGCAGACACACCCCGAGCACGAGGCATGATTTAGATAAATTAGACATGACTTAACCTTTATAAAATAACGAAAAAACGTATTTAATACTCAGGTTAAGCTTGCGGAGGTCTTAGAATTTCTTGCCAAAAGCCTTTTAAATGCTGTCCAGCAAAAATGAAACGAGGAGGTTCTGCATAGTGATGCACATGGAAGGTCTGCAATGCGACCAAGGCGCTATCGACATAAGAGGTACTGATTTGGCAATGTGCGAGTGTACAGTCCTGACGACAGTCTGTACTTTGTGTCGTTGAATGATGCGCCTGACCATCTTGCAGTGCAGATGTCACATCTAAAGATTGATGACAATCCATCATTGAAATGACTTCAGGTGTCGGCTGCTTGCTATGATGTGCTGCATGCTCAGGAACAGCTTGCCGCTGATTTTGATGGCAATTTGCCATTTTAAAATGCGAAGGATCAGTATGTGCTGTATGAACTGATGCCTGATGGGCATTCGCAGTCATCATTTGTTGATGTTGAAAATTTTGCTGTGCACTGACCACGCTGCTCCACCCCATGACAAACGCCATGAGCCAAGCAAAGCCAAGATGCTTACGCAAAAAATTGAACAATTTAGTATCCTAATTCAACCCAATGATGCACTGTGACAACATGTCCCGAATAACACATCCTTAGAAACATCACGCGATCAGCTCAGCCGAAATCTGCATGAAACACCATGAAGATATTATTTACGATTCAAATGCAATCACATGACATTTGTATCAATATGACATGCAGCTCGACCGATTTATCCATCATGAACGATACATTCAGAAATATCTAATAGCACGAGCTAGTGCGATCGATGATGTGTTTTGCCAGTCGCAGCTTATCTCAATAGTTGCTAACAGCATAATTAATTGTGCAGTTATTCACAACAGTTTTAAATTTATTGCGCTGTCATAAAAATCAGCGTATATCGTCCAGTTAAAACATAAAAGTTATTTTTTAAACTGATTAATTATTTACCACAGATTAATAAATACACAATATTTCAAATACTTTGACCCATATAAAAAGGACTCAATTGAGTCCTTTTTATACTTAATACGTCTAATTATTAAACCATTGATGCACAATCGTTTATAATTTATTCAAGTTATCCATATACTTATCTACACAGATATCCATACGGTTATCCATAAAGTTATCCACAAGCCATGAATAACTTATACCCAAAGGCTTAAGCCTCTTGAGCATGCACTTTTGCCAATTCAGAACGCATGTCATCAATCACAGCTTTATAATCAGGCTTACCAAAAATCGCTGAACCTGCAACGAACATATCTGCACCAGCTTCAGCAATGTCACGGATATTGGCTGGGGTAACACCACCATCCACTTCTAAGCGAATATCACGGCCTGAAGCATCAATAATTTTTCGTGCTTGACGCAGCTTTTCTAAAGTCATTGGAATGAACTTTTGACCGCCAAAACCTGGGTTCACACTCATCAACAAGACTTGGTCAACTTTATCTAAAACGTAGTCTAAATAATGCAAAGGTGTCGCAGGGTTAAACACCAAGCCCGCTTGCGCACCACCAGATTTGATTAACTGTAAAGAGCGGTCAATATGGTCAGTTGCTTCGGGGTGGAAAGTGATGATATCTGCACCAGCGTCTAAGAAATCGCCAATCATACGGTCTACCGGTGAAACCATTAGATGCACATCAATTGGCGCTTTAATGCCGTATTTTTTCAATGCCTTACAAACGCCCGCACCAAAAGTTAAGTTCGGTACATAATGATTATCCATGACATCGAAATGAACAACATCTGCACCTGCTTCTAGAACATTTTCAACTTCTTCACCTAAGCGCGCAAAGTCTGCTGACAAAATTGAAGGTGCGATTAAGAATGGCTTGGACATGAAAAACCTAGCTTTGAAAAGGGAGTGATTGACGCATTATAGCAAATTGTCCCCCTATTCGCTGCCCATGCCCTTAGTCGTTTTTTCGATGCCGATGATTGAGATCTCTATAATAAAGAAACCTAGGATGAACTGATATTACGCAGTAACATCAGAACCGAAATTTGATTCAAATAAAAGAACGATACGCGGTAACGTCATCCGCAATTGTTTGAGACAGCACGACTTCTAATCAAAAATGTTTTTGCAATACTTTAATTAAATAGACGCTAGAAAGCGAGTTTTGCGGTGAGGAGCATTGCTCTGCAAGATGGTTTCCTTGCGAAGCTTCGCTTCTCATTTTGCCTAATGAGAATCATCGTTTCGTAAGAGTACCTCCAGCCGAAGGCTAATCCCTTTATTTAAGCCCTAGATGTAAGACTCAGTCGAATTGACTTAAATATCATTTTAAAAATGCAAAATTATTTTTTGCGTGCGTAACATCAGTGATTAATATGGATAAAGATCTCAGGGATAGAAACACAGCGTTGCATTTTTAGACTTAACGGGCATCTATGTACTTTGCTAAGTTAAAGGACTGACGACTTAACAATAAAATTGCATCTATGAAAAGTTCAACACACATCACCACCGCCCAAGCAGCGCGTGTTGCTAAACGCCTAGTCAATCATTGGAAACATAAATTTGAAGTCAATGAACAGCTCATTGGAGAAAATACTGCATTCAAGATTCAACTACCCTCTGCAGAGGTCAATCTTTTACCACAAGCTGCTTTTTTAGATGTAGTAATTTCAGCCCAAGATCCAAGTGCAAATCTAGATCAATTGGAACATGTGGTTTTAGATCATTTGATCCGTATGGGACAAGAAGAACTCAGTGCAACATGGCAACGCGAACCGTAGTCTACGTCGCCATATTGTCAAAGCCTTTCACTCAATGCTGATGTGATTGATAATTTCTAACTGCGTCAATACGGGCTTTCGTCGCTGGATGTGACTCAAAGAAATCTGTCCAAGATCTCTGATCTTTGGCAGTTTCATCCTTTGCACCTTTCTCTTTTGCTATTTCACCGTCAGCTTCATCTTCCATACGTTGTAAGAAGTTTGCAAAATGTGCCGTTGGAATTTGATGTTTTGAAAGTTGTTTTAGGGCGTATAAATCTGCTTCAGATTCAAAGTCTCGTGAGTAGCTCGCACCCACCGCAGCTACCGGTAAACTGGTGAGAATATCTGAGCCATCCCCTGTAATCATCAACAAAATAATACTGATGCCTAAACCTGACAAACTTTGCTGCAAACTATGGCGTTGAACTAAATGCCCCTGCTCATGTGCAAGTACACCAATTAACTCATAATCATTTTTCGCTAATTTAACCAACTCATCTGTCACGATAATGGTGTTATTGGGTATCGCCAATGCATTTGCACCGATGCTACCACCACCACGAAATAACAACTTCGCAGGTCGATTTTCAGCCACCAATTGTTGATATTCTTGCTTCAACTTGTCTTGGCGTGCTTGTGGTAATTTTGTGGGTTCAGTCATATCGATAATATATTTTTCCGCCTGATCCCCCCAACTCTTTAACGCTGTCTCAGGAAGTTGATTGGCCACCACATGCGACGCCGCAGGTATACCCCATTTAATCAATACAAAAGCAAACGCCACCACGAAAATCACACTAAAAATGATTAGAGAAGGTGACCGTTCTAACTTCCAAATCGAATGCCAACGCGACTTTACGTCGAGATTAAACCACTCTGGCAAAGGTTGATGAAACTCTAAACGAGCATCATCCTTTAACTCAATCACTGGCTGAATATCACCTAAAGCACCGATCAGCGTCATATCTTGATAGGTGTAGTGCTGCGTTTGTTCTAGGTCTTGACCATAACGCACAATCACAGCATGTTCCCCATCTGCACTGATTTGAGCAACAAAGGGTTTTGACACTTTCCCATCATAATAGGTTGCATTCACTACTGATGTTTTCATGTAATTCACCTGCGTTATAAGGAAATATCTAGGTCAAAAATATCGGATAATTCTTCAGCAATTGCATTGTGATCTTGCTGCATTTGATTTTGTAATTGGTCAGGATCATCGACCAACATTAAGTGCAAAGATTCAGTCTGATATTTATATAGTCGTACAACTGCCCATGGTGTCAGTAAACCGAGGCTAATCACTTTAGCCAACCAATTACTCAAGACAATCCATGCATAACGCCATTGATTACAGTCCGTATGAAACTGACTGCGACTCAACGTGGTGTTATTCCAAGTGGTAATAAAAATACGTGCAGCTGTGAGTGGCCAAATAAACATATAGCCAATCAAATACATCCCAAAAATAATGAAGACATAAGATGCGTCATTTAAACCATCTGAACTACCAAACAATATCGCAAAGATCACTGCCAGCAATGCACCAAAGCCCATAAACAGAAATAAAGGCACATACATGGCACGCATATAATCGCCCCAAGTATTATTCAGATTAAATTTTAACTGACCCAGATACAAATGATTCAGACATTCACGTTTATATAGCCAGACCGCAACTGGTGTAAACAAACCAAGGGTAAAGACAACCACCGCAAGACATTTGACAAAGCACCAATATGCGCTTTTATTCGTCCCTGAAAAAAAGAATCGGCTATTACTAAACTTACTGTTACGGGCGCGGAAACGAATCGTAGATCGAATAAGCCAAGGAACCGCAAAGAAGATCAGGACAAAGCCCGCTAAGAAAGCTTCCCAAGAATAATTTATAGCAAAAGAGAAACCACCATAGACCACTAACGCAATGATTCGTCCAACTAAAATTTTTGTAGGCAAACCGGTAAAGTCAAAACGACGCTGAAACACCCAAGTATTACCGTAAAAATAACGTAAACGGCGGACCTTTGCCCAAGGCGCATAAAGTCCAAGCGTGACAATCGTCAGTAAGATATTCACAATCCAAATACCGAAATATTCAGACGCATTACCTTTAAACCTAAAATGATAATTTCTTCCCAAAATATCAGCCTGTTCTGTCTCACCAAATAAACTCGGTGGATTCATTACGGGCAGCTCTGGCGGAAGCGGCGTTTCCATTTGTGAATTTTGCATAAGTACCCTAAATTATTTTTTTTGGTATGTCGAATTTATTCATTTGCATGGCAATGCTCATCACCATGCCTTATTTATACGTATATCAAAGCAAGCTGTGCCTCAATATTTTTTAAACACTGGCTTTAGAATTAATGAACCGCTGTTTGCAATTGGACAGCGTGAAATTGCAAATGATCATCCATAAAACTTTGAATAAAATAATAACCATGATCATAGCCTGCATGTTCACGCACTTCGAGTGGCTGCCCAACTTGCTCACACGCTTGCTTAAACAACATCGGATTTAACTGGCTATAAAATTGATCATCAATACCTTGGTCAATCAAAATGGCTTTAAACAAAGCCCCTTTAGATTTCACTAAAGCTGTAGCATCGTGCTGAAGCCACTGCTGTCGGTCTGAACCTAGATATTGATTAAAGGCTTTTTCGCCCCATGGACACTGACTCGGCGCACAAATCGGTGCAAAAGCAGAAACCGATTTAAACAGGTCAGGATGCTTCAACGCTAAAGTTAATGCCCCATGACCGCCCATACTATGTCCGAATATGCCAATCGCACCTTTTTGTACCGGAAATTCAGCCTGTACCAGCGAATACAATTCTTCAGTAAGAAAACGTTCCATTTGATAATGCTCGGCCCACGGTTGTTCCGTTGCATTAATATAAAAGCCTGCGCCTTGCCCAATATCCCAATGATCACCTTGTGCTACCTGTTCCCCACGTGGAGAAGTATCAGGGCTGATTAAAATCAGGCCAAGCTGCGCAGCTAAACGCTGAGCATGCGCTTTAATGGCAAAGGTTTCTTCAGTACAGGTTAATCCCGCCAAATAAAACAATGCAGGACACGCTTGGCCTTGTAAGGCTACTTCTGGCAGAAAAATACCAAACTTTGTCGCGGTCTTTAGACTTGAAGAATCCAATTGATAAATGCGCTGCTCACCAGCAAAACAAGTATTTCGTTGTACTAATTCCATGATCTTTATCCTAAACTTTTTTAATCTTTTAAGGCGTAACCGTCGTAGCCGGTGCAGTAGTTGTCGGCGGGAACAATCGTTGTTCTAATTGAGGCAACATTAATGCCATGTTTTTCCCCATCGACCACTGCGGTTCAGAAGGTTCGAAACCTTGCGCTGCTTCCCATTTCGCAACAGTCGCTTTGGTTTCATTAAATGCCGCTTGAATACTGGTCTGCTCACGCATCGCCTGATCAAAGAACGCTCGGCCAAAATAGGTGTATTCAGCTTCATTCGAACAGCCAAAAGACTGTCGATCAGCTGCCGATGCAGTAATAATTAAAGTATTATCATTTTGTAGTGCTGGAATAAAACTTCCTGAATAACATGAAGAAATCACAATCACACGCCAACGAATTCCGGACGCATCCAAGGCTTCTTTTAACCATTTAGGATCGACTTGCGCCAAATCCAAAGGTGCATTTTCCATTTCAAAGACATTTGGTAAACCATGTGAGGTCATATATAAAAATAAGACATCACTTTCTCGGTTCATCTGCTGACCGATACGACGCAGCGCCAACTCCATACTGGTTTTAGATGCCAGCGGAATTTCAGTGCGTGTTGCAGGGTTATTGATAAGTTCAACCGAACGCCCATAGGTGCCAAAACGTGTATCAAACTGTTCTTTAATCCGTTCAATTTCCAGTTTAAAGACATCTTGATAACTCGCACCCGCCACCCCTAAGAAGTACCAATGGGATTGAGCAAATTCACCATATTCCACTGCGTCTAAAGATTTATTGAGCAAACGGCTTTGTGCATAGAAGGCATCTTCAGCAAAGCTTGGTGGAACTTCTTCCACTTTCCAAATCGGCTGATCTTTGACTGAGACTTGCCACACGACCAAAGTAAATAGCGTCGCACCCATAATCAGTGCTCGCTCCCACCATGGCCATTTCAGCTCACGTGAAAATACCCAAACGACAGCCAGACTTTGCCAAACAAATAGAATAATGAATAACGTTGGAATGTAGTCGTACAAGAAGTATGGAAGAAAATCGAGATCTCCCAAATATTGAATCAAACATTGAAACAACATGATGTGCGTATCAAGCACCAACCAAAGCAATGCTGGGACCAACATTAACCGTGGATTATTCACACGTTGTGACAGGAAAATCCCCACGATTAAAGCAATAAATGGCCACAATGCGTAGCTAATGAGACCTTGGGCATTAAATTCGCCAATACGCCCCGTGCTGAGCCAACTAAATAAACTGTTGGCACAACCACCTAAAATCCCCCAAAACACCAATTGTAAAATCGATGGTCGAACGATTTGTAAAGAACGACGAGACCCCAAAAATAACCACATCCCCGCAGTTTGGTTGCTTTTAAAATCATGCCAAAAATTGATGGAGGGTTTGAAATCAATCATAGAGTTCTGATGGTGGCCTTGGCTCGCTTAATTGCACAAATAATTTTATGCCTGATGTCGTTTTTAGCAATGCTATTTTTTAACTATATAACAAATCTTTGAACAATATTGAAGCAAATATCATTTTAAGTCACAAGATCATGTTGGAAATATGCATCAAAGCGACAAGCATCACCTTGCCACTGATGTTGTGGCTCTTGATTCGCTAAAAAAACCGCCAATCGTGGACGTTTAACCACGACACGTTTAGCAATTTTTTGTGCTAAATCCAGTAAATTATCACCTAAATCCATCTCACCATCTTCAGGTAACAGCAAATGCAGTAATTGCATTTGTTTTTTGACCTGAGCTTGCTTTTTGACGGCTTGCTGGTTTTGATCTCGCTGCGGAAACATCGGATCGAGATAAACCACGTCAAAGATTTGATTGGTCGTCGACAAATGTTTCAAATAATCTGCCGAATCTGAAAAGACCAATTCAATTCGAGCTACAACCGAACTTAAAAACGCATCTTGCTGCGCACGTTGATGTGAGTCTTCCAATAGGGTAAATAAAATTGGATGACGTTCCACAAGGGTCACATGCGCACCCAAATGGGCCATCAATAAACTATCATGCCCTAGCCCTGCGGTTGCATCTACAAGCTGTGGTTTTTCAGCCAAATTACACGCACGTGCAATCATCTCAGACTTTAAGGATGCTCGCTTTAAACGCCCCACTTCTGCTTTCCAATCGGGTTGCATCTTCATGCCATTGGCCGCTAACCACAAACCATCTGCATCGACACACAAACTGAGTTCAGAGTTTAAACGTAAAAAACGCGCGTTTAATTTTTCAATCAATTCAATATTTACAGATACACCACGTGAAGAAAGCACAGCAGAATACTGCTGTGCTTTCTCATGAAACTCTTGTTCTGTGTATAAGCGGATTTCGCTTACCATAATTTCCAGCCTGTAAATGCGAACAATAAAATCAATAAACCTGAAACAATTCGATACCACGCAAAAATCATGAAATCACGTTTTGCCACATAAGCGACAAGCGCACGAATTAAAATCAATGCAGAGACAAATGAAACGATTAAACCAACGGCGATTACCGTCCAATCTTGAGTGCCTTGAAATACATCATAGCTTTGATATAAATCCAGCAAACCTGCACCGACAATAACCGGAATACCCAAAAAGAATGAAAACTCAGTGGCTGCTTTACGAGAAACCCCTAAGAACATGGCACCAATAATAGTCGCACCTGAACGTGAAGTCCCTGGAATTAAAGACAAAACTTGAATTAAACCAATCCAAATCGCATCTTTAATGGTTAAATCTTCTACTTCTTTGGCACGCACTTGCGGTGGATTTTTTTCGATCCAAATAATGATCAAACCACCGATAATCAACCCCATAGCAATCGCAATGTTATTGAACAGCAGCTCTTTCACCGTCTGACCAAACGTCAAACCAATCAATACGATTGGAATCGAAGCGAGAATTAAGCCAAAACCTAAACGGCGACCTTTTTCTTCACCAGTCACCATACCGGTTGCTGCGCCCCACAGGCGGCCCCAGTATTCATAAATCACCGCCGCAATCGCACCCATTTGAATTGCGATCACGAAAACATCACTTTTTTCTTTGGTCCAAAAGTTCATTAATTCTGAAGCCAGAATTAAATGCCCTGTACTTGAAATCGGTAAAAATTCGGTAATACCTTCAACAATACCCATGATTGCCGCTTTGAGCAGCAGTAGAAGATCCATATATAACCCTAATTATGGCTTGCCTTGTTCTGAAATTTTCTTCCAGGCGTTATCTCGTAAATATACGGGCAATGCAAGTTCAGCACTCACCCATGCTTTTCTTTGCGCCGCTACGCGGGCAATAGTAGCAATATCTTGTGCTGTTGCACTTAAGTCTTTGTATTGTGTTTGTTCTGATTGAATGAGCTCACTACCAGAACCCACGACGGTAAATTTGATCTGCGGTGTGGCATCTGCGTAGCTTAATAGTTGTTCTTCATCTACAACCTGCATAATGCCATTGGCATCGAGTTGATAGCTTGCGATATACACTTCTTGCATGCGAGCATCAAGGACTGCCGTTACTTCAGTCAAACCATGTACACGATGCGCCGCTTGAGCCAAAGCTTGCAAAGTTGATACTGGAACAACAGGTATATCATTGGCCCATGCCAAGGCTTGTGTTACCGCTGCATTAATACGAACACCACTAAATGAGCCAGGCCCACGACTAAATCCAATCGCAGTTAAATCAGCTAACTCAATAGCAGTTTGATTAAGCCCTTGCTCAATCATTGGGAGAATGGTTTGCGTCTGCGCTTTTGCCCGTAAATCGAGTTGAAAATAAAGCTCTTGAGTTTCATCTACAATCGAGACGGAACACTGCTCATTGGCAGTTTCCAATGCCAGTAATTTCATGCGCAACCTTAATTAAATTTAATCTTAAAAAACGTTGAATATGATACTCCACTCCATCGCAGTTCGCGAGATGTTCCACCACAGACTCAGCGCTTTCTGTATTTAATCTATAAAAAGCCTCGACAAACTTCGAGGCTTTTTTGCTTGCCATGTATAGCGTTCTAAAGTTCAGCGGCTTCTAGTTGAGTAAAATGTTTAAAATGAGCGGCATAGTGCATGGCACTCATTTTTAGACGTGCTTCCGCTTGTTCATCTAAAGTCTTAACAACTTTACCCGGTGACCCCATCACAACAGAGTTATCCGGAATCACCTTCCCTTCTGGAATTAAAGCATTTGCACCAATGATGCAATTTTTACCAATCACAGCATGATTTAGAACCACGGCATTGATTCCGATCAGACTATTATCACCTACGGTACATCCGTGTAGCATGGCTTGATGCCCAATCGTGACATAATCACCAATGATCATTTCAATGCCCGCATCGGTATGCAGCACCGCATTTTCTTGTACATTGGTAAAATCACCCAGTTTGATACGACTATTATCCCCTCGGATGACGGCTCCGAACCAGACACTCACTTCTCGGCCTAATTCAACTTGGCCAATGACCGTTGCATTTTCTGCAACCCAACCATCCCAAGGTTGATGCGTGGCTTTCGGGCTATATCCTTGAAATTTGTACAACATGATCAAACATCCTATTTTGACTTTCTAAATAAAGGTTTATGGCTCACGGCCCAAATGAAATGAAGGAGAATTTAATAAAAAAGGCCATTCTTTTTGATAATTCAGACCATATTGAAATAAGGAAATCAGCATCCGTGCAGTCAAGCCCCATACGATTTCGTTTTCGATTCTTAAACTGGGAAAATAAAGCGATTGCTGGGCAAAACGAACTTCATATGGCGTTGGCGGTGTTTCTAAAAGCTGTCTTAATGATGCAAAAAAAATACGGTCAATTTCAGTTGGTTGAGGTATTAAATTTACGTCAGGCGGGATCAATCCCACGATCGGTTTAACTAACATTCCATTCCGTGCTTTTTGCATCGGTAAATCACCCAAAAGCTGCACATCAAATGGATTTAGAGCGGTTTCTTCTTGAGCTTCTCTTAACGCCACCACGATATTACTGGTGTCTTGGACATCACGTTTGCCACCGGGAAAGGACACTTCACCGGCATGATTATTCATATAGAGCGAGCGGCGGGTCAATAAAATACGTGGATTATCTTCTTGGGTAATCGCAATCAATACAGCAGCATGCGCAGGTTGAATACGCTTAGAAAAACGTAAACTTTGCTGCAATCGCTGAGTCAATAAACCCTCATCCATCCACATTACATCCTTATAATTATCTTATTTTCATCATAGCTGAATTTCGGCCAAGCTGGTTAGAAATGATGCCAAAGTTTTATTTTTAAGTTATTCTGACGGTTCACACAATCCATGACGATGAATATGAACTTTTGCTCAAACTGCGGACAAAAAACAAAAGAAGCGATCCCGCTTGGAGATCATCAGATACGCCGTATTTGTACCGCATGTGGGTTTATTCATTATGTGAATCCTAAAGTTATTTGTGGTGCTTTAGCCGTTTGGGACAATCAAGTTTTACTTTGCCGTCGTGCGATTGAGCCACGTTATGGGCTATGGACATTACCCGCTGGCTATATGGAACTCTATGAGACAATGGAGCAAGGTGCAGCGCGTGAAACTCGCGAAGAAGCCGAAGCAGAAGTCAACATTGAGCAACTATATTGCATGTATAACATTCCCCGTATTGGGCAAATTTATGCCTTGTTCAAATCTGAACTAATCAATGGTGAATTTGGTGCGGGTGATGAAACCATTGAATCACGATTGTTTAGTGAAGAAGATATTCCTTGGGATGATTTAGCCTTTCCTAGTGTGGAAAGAACGCTGCGGCATTATTTTGCTGACCGCAGAACAGGTCAGTTTGAAATGCATCTCGAAACTCTCGGTACGCGACTCGATCACACAGGTTAGTTTGCAGATCTCTTAAATAAAAAAGCCCATCACGGATGGGCTTTTTTATTTTTCCAAGATTTAAATTTTTATTTTACCTTGATGGTGTAACAAGGGGCTAAATCTAAGGAAATATCACCGCCACTTAACTTCGCCGTTTGAGCAGCTGCAGTATCATTTGGATTTTTTAAGCTATAAATATAACTAAAGCTGGCCAAACTATTCCCCCATTTCACCACTTTATTATCCGAATCTGTCAAAGCAACGCCAGAGGGACGTGTGCCTGCATTGGCATTGATCATATTGTGTAACTGCACTAAAGCACCGCCCACAACCATTGATGTGTCCGCTGAAGTTTTCACACTTGAGTTCATTCCAATTAACGCACCATCAAGCGTGTGGAAATATGGATCAGCTAAAATCATACGAATCGAAATGGTATTGGGATTAATATTCCCTTCAGGCGTAAAGGTACGGGTTGTCGTTCCGATACGGTATTGCTGTACACCTTTGTCATCTTTCATTAACAGTGGATCGAGCACATCTTTTCCACTACAGCCTTCCGTCGCGTGTGTAGACAAATCGACAATTTGACTATCTTGACGAGTAAATACATCATCTGGCACGCCAGATTTTATATTTGTGCGAATATCACCATTACGGTCAATCACCACACCCAATTTCACTGTTTTGATCGAGGGATCGGTAAATTTAAAGGTTAAATCTGCATATAACGGGAAGATATAATTTTGTCCAGCAGCAACATTTTCAACAGACTTAAAGACTTTTTTGTCTAAATACGACAGCGGATAGAGCTTGTATAAATCCATCGTGCCTTTAAATTGCACTTGGTTAATGTTTTGCTCCCATAGGCCTAATTTTTTCTTATCATCGGCCGTCAGAACATAATCGTCTTTTTTAGCCATTAACGTTTTATATAAACTTCCACCCGTACCGACCACCATTTTGTCAGCAAGTAGCGTCCCTTGTTTAATAATCAGCGGACCAGAGTTTGCTTCTTCCGCATCAAAACGGAAACCCAGTATGCCAGGTTTATCAATTTGCTTGGTAAGCGGATCAATCCAATTGTCCTGTGGCGTTGCTGTTAAACGTGTTGGTCGAACCTGCGTCAAGAGTAAGACATTCACACCACCAATGGTACTCAACTGTTGATCAACTTTGCCCTTCCACTGTAAACCACTACCAAACGTCATACCTTGGCGGTCCGTCATTAACATGAAATGACCAAATAAATTGACTTTTGAGCTATCGGTCGGCAAACATTCATTTTTGTCACAGCCGACAAGTCCATTTGAACCACTGGCATTGGTAATCACGCCATCAGTTGAAAACAACGCAAACTCAGGCTGATATACCGCAGCCGTTGAGATATTCATGAGTTTTGAAACTAAGGTAAATGCGTTTTCATTGCTGACTTCGGACAAGTCTAGCCAAGGTGTAAACAGGTCATTAAATTCCGTATCTGAACTGATACTGAAATCCGCTGTCGCGACATTCCGAGTGATTTGATCAATCAATACTTTATCTGCATTGTTAATATAAACCGCTTGGATATCTGTAGCTGTAACTGCGCTATTATTTTTCAAAGCCAAGGCTTGAATAATTTTGGCTAAACGCATGGCCACTTTAACTGTTGCGTCGGTATTTGAAATCGTTGCAGCAGGTTTACCCGCGATGCCGGCAGCCAAATCCAATAAGGTCAAACGTGGGGGTGTCGTGCCACTGGCTACATTTGAAATTTGTTTCAAATCTACTTTACCCAAATCAATTCGACGTGATTTTTCACCTTGGACAAAGAAAGTCACCGTATCGCCAATTTTACAGGCACCTGTCGAAACACCCTCTTTTAGATCAAATAAAGTAATGTAGGTATTTTTAACGTCGCTCGAACAATTAAAATTCAGACCTTCAATTGGATAATCTAAAACGAACTCAACACAGCCTTCGGTATTACTTTTACAGGTACCATTGGTTGTACTGGTATCATAAATTTCAGGATTCACATTTGCACTTTCACCGCCACAGCCACTGAGCGCTGCAACCAATGCCGTTAAAGCAAACGGTAATAAAATTTTATTTTTCATCCTAATTCTCTTTCTTATGTCCTTAACGGATTGCTGTTAATTTAAGTTGGCCTTGATTGGTTAATACGCGGCCATCGACGTCTATTGCAGTTGCTAAAGGCGTTAAGAATAAATACTGGCTACCTTTAGGCACTTGAATCACGCCTTCAATTTTTTCATGGTAAAGATGATCCGCTTCACCTTGGTTATTTTTGAATCCACCTGCGCCTTCCATGACACATCCATTTTTGTCTAAAAATACCGCAAATGGCCAATAAAATGTAGGATTTTGTACTTTGGATGCAAATGAATGTATACGAATATTTTGTAATGGTGATTTTAGTTTTACGACTTCATAGTCAAATTCGTCTGATAAAGGCGCTCGAGGCCATAAATTAATATCTTGAGCCAAGTCAAGCTCTTTGGCTTTCTTCATTTTTTTATTTGAAAAACATTGCTGACCTAAACCTTGAATGGTATCAGCTTGTGACACCCGATAATATGATGTGGCTAAAGTGATTGGGCCTGTATCTTCGGGTTGATTACGTTTAAATAAATTATCAATGACGGAGCGACTTACACCTTTTTCACGTTCAATGGTTTGCATCCGCGTTTGCCCCATCTTGCTATCAATAACGCCTTCGGGCATGGTGTAAAAGCGCTTTTTGCCTTCTAAGTTAAACTCTTTATCTTCAAGATATTCATTATTGACATACTTTTCACCAGCCATCGTCGAAAAGCCTTGCTCTTGTTTTGCCTTAGCCGATTGTTTTGAAGGATGATTTTCTAAGTTTTCACCTGAAGATCGTACGGATTGATCAGTACTGACTACTTTCTCAGCAAGGATGTTTTTCTCGACGACAGGTTTATCTTTTTCAGCTAGAACTTTGGACTGATACGCTTCACGAGGTTGGGTTAGCTCTGATTGCTGTAACTTTTCTGTCCATGCGGTTGAAGGTAAGACTTTTGCTGAAGTATCTGACGCTTGTACTGACTTTTCAGATTTGGGAACTTTATCACCTGAGACGTTTTTAATTTTATCTACTGTGACAGCTTTAATTTCATCCCGTTTTTCCGGCTCGCGTATACTTAAATGTTGAGAATTCACTGGTCCAACAGCCTGTGCTGTTGGACTCGTTTGACGTGTCATCGGTGTCTTGGTTTGAGACGGACTAATACTTACGGATGGTTGAATAATTTGTTGTACAGGTTGAGAGTCCATCGTTTTAGCAGTTGGACTTTCTTTAGGTTTTTTTTCTGGTTTTTCTTGCACTTGTACCACCATTGGGCGCCCATCCGGCCCAATAATGGTATGAAACGCTCCGGCATAGGCATACGACACTTGCACCACAGACAGTACAAGTAACGCGTTTATGAATAAAATCCTTTTCATTCTGTTTGCTTATCCTACCAACGAGTTCTGTAATTTAATCCTAGGATGGTGATTTTCGTATCGGTTTTTACATTCATTCCAGCATATGGGTTTAAAAGTATGTTATTCACACCGGTTAAGTTTGCAAGACTACTAGTATTCGCTGGAATGTTATCTTTACTGCGTAAAAAGCCGATTGATAAATCTAGATCCGTATCTGCATCAAAACGATATCCAATCCCCATACCAAAGAGTTGCGCACCATTAATTGGTACCATGGTATTTCGCTTACCGTCAGGAATAGAGGTACTCCGTGGTTCATAGCCTGCACGCAATTTCAAACGATCTGTTGCTGAATATTCAATACCGATGCCCCAGTTCCAAGGCGACGTAAATTTCAAAGGTAAGGCCAAAGAATTATCGGTCACATTTTCAGATAATAATTTTGCAATTTTCAGCGCTGAAATTTGACGGTCGAATTCAAAACGGAATTTGTCCCAAGCACGATAATCGGTCCAGCCCACATCAAAATTGATTTGTAAATCAGGCATAACCTTATATTTGATCCCCGCCTGTACATGCTGTGGATATTCAAAATCCATCGAAACCAAACCCGACTCCGAGTTTGGCACAGCATTTGGGAAACCTAAAATTGCAGCTAAAATTTGACCTGTTGGTGATGACATTAATCCCTTAATCATCTCCTGAGGTGCTTTCGCATTTTGTATGCGATAACGACCTTTCATGCGCATTTTCGCTGCACTTTGGTACACCATACCAAAACTAAAATCTTCGCGTGGCTCCCACAAAACCCCTAAGTTGTAACTTGGGCTCAGTGACTGCTCTAAAGCCAATTCCATCTGACCAAATTTGCCAAATGGATTCATCCCTTCTTCGGTATTACACATCCCCAATAGCAAGATGTCGGTAATAATGTCCGAATTTTCCTTAAATGGTGTACAGACGACTTCATCTATCATCCTTAACATGCCGATCAATTCATTGGGAAATCGCAGGTCAGATTTCAATCCAATGGCTTGATAGGACATCCCCACACCACCACCAATCGATAGCTCATCACTGACTTGATAGCCTACTGTTGGCGATAGATAAGTAATACGCTCTAGAGCAACTTGTTGCCCCATGAAATTACCTGGGTTACCATTTTCAGCACCAAAACCCGCAATCAAAGGTGCATAAACAGCTGATGCGAATGTTGCTTTAGAACCCGGTGGATTGTAGGCAATCCCCATCGTTGGCGCGGCAATGGGTTGTCCAGCACCAAAATCCACCATCTTTTTTAAGACAGGTACATATAAGGATGCATATTCAACATCACCAGAAACCTTATCTTTAAAGTCCGTACAAATATCAGCCGTCACTTCAGGACCATCATTACAGACTAATGGATCATCTGAATAACCAAAAACGTTATAACCCGCAGGAACGGTAAATTCACGTTGAATATCAAAGTTTGCAATGATGCCCTGCATATCTGTTTGCAAACCTTCAATTTTGGTTAATGCTGCAGGGTTAAAATGCACGGCACTAATCCCCGGAGGATCAG
The DNA here is from genome assembly GCF_013418285.1 of Acinetobacter sp. YH12152. Lineage (NCBI taxonomy): Bacteria > Pseudomonadati > Pseudomonadota > Gammaproteobacteria > Moraxellales > Moraxellaceae > Acinetobacter > Acinetobacter sp. YH12152. The sequence continues at coordinate 12,584 of NZ_VPCH01000026.1, read as the reverse complement.
CAGTTACTGCATTACCTAATGCAAGTGACCTTACATCAACTGAAAGGTTGGTACCCAATTGTGCAAAAGCAGCACTAGAACAGCCCGTTAAAACGATCGCACTAACAAGTGGGCTGAGTCGAATTTTACGCATACGACAGCCCTCTTAACGAAGTTTTTTTCCAAAACCTAGGATATCTAACGGGAAAGACAGTCCTAAAGACACATCTGGTGCATCTTCAGTTAAACCTAGTCCCACCGTACCGTTCACAATCGTATCTGGAGATACACGCACACCTAAAGAAATCGCGAGAGTTGAGCTGGTTTGGTCTGCAGGTGAATAGGATTCGCCACTGCTATACGTAAATTCTGCGCCGGTGTTGAAACTTTGTTGATATGACATGGTGAGGGAAACATCGTAGTTAAACGAGTATGCAAAACCGAATGCAAAACCGCCACTAATGCCCGGCTCAAACTCTTCAATGACTCGCGAACCACGACGTTGGTTTAAGTCAGTTTCTTTGAAACCATAGTTTGCCGAGACGGATGCAAACAACACAACGGGATCAATATATTTACGTGTGCTGGCACCGATACCTGCAGAATAGTAACCTTTACCTGTTGCTAGATCATTTACAGCATTAATTTCGTATGGACTATCACCAGTTTTCGTGGACAAATTACCAAATAAAATAAGAGGCAAACGACCTTGCTTCAGTGGGAATGGTTCCCAGCGTGCGCCTAAAGAAATATCCCCTAAACCTGCAGTTGAAGTATCTTTTAATAAATCAGTTTTCGCCACTAAAGGCAAAGATGCAGAGAATGTCAAATTATCCATTACACCGTATTGCACGGTAAATGTATTGGTCATCGAATGTGTTGCATTTTCTTGTACACGTAGTTGATAAAGCTGGCCTTGTGCCATTTCCATATCAAGCTGTGTATCACGGTAATAGGTGTAATCTATATCGTAAAAAGATGATATTTCACCTTTTTTAATCAATGAATACTGACGTTCATTCGAGCTAAATACTTCCTGTAAATTCGCTTCTTGGCTCGCATCACCTTCTTGTTGCTGAAGTGCTGTCGATGCTTTTTCATTGGCAGGAGCGACTTCGGATTGTGGCATTTCAGCTTGTACGGGCTCTTCTACAGATTCATACTGTCCAATTTCTGGCTCGGCAGTAGCTTCATGTGTAGTATCAGCTTGGGTTGCCGTAACAGGAGATGCCGACTCTTCAACAACTGTCTCTTGCTCAACCGGATCATACTCTCCTAGACTTGGCTCTTCAGCTGCATAGGCAACCCCCATCACCACCTGAATACTCATGGCTAGTAGTGTTTTGTTCATCCATTTACGATTCATGTTCCTTCCCACCGTTTTTATTTTTTTAATCTTGACGCTTTGTTATACGCATTCATCTAATTATTTACTCTTATAGTAAAGCCTTAGAAAGTTGTAATTCGATTTACCATATGACTCCGACTCTTCATTCATATTTTTATCAAGTCGTATCGTAGATGCCTTGTCCGCAATTTTTTCCATATAAAACTGCGGATATTGAATATCAACCAATGCATAACGGTTCACGGTTGCATCTTCAACATGTCGCAAGTCTGTATCTTGCAAAGCCAATAAATTTTTACGTTGCTCAGGTGCAACATTGATTAAGAATAAAGTATTGTTTTCCCATATTTCTTGAAAACGAACTTCATCGAAACTAATATTCCCAAGTGCTGGATCTGCAACATAAACACGCCCATCTTTATAGGCTTTAAACACCACAAAATGTTTAAAACCAGCATATGAAATGGGAACAATTGCAGGCTGACCTTGCTTAACTAGATCTGAAAACTCCCCTTTGTAGCCCCCACTGTCTAGCCCGACAGCAGCGACAAAACGTTTCATGTCTAATAAGGAGAAACTTCGACGTTCGATAATTTTTTCAGTTTCACCAAATTTCAGCAAACCATTCATGGTCTGTTGCTCAGTTAGCTGTGTCCCTACATAACCATTTAATAAAGTGGTTAAGGCTGCTGAACCACAACTGTAGTCATAGGCTTGCCGAACGATGCCTCGAAATTGATCTTCTATGGCAGGTTTAATTTTTACAGTTTCACGGTGCATCCGACTAAAGGAATCATTTCGTGAATCCAATGTTTCGGTATAGTGAACTGTTCCGACTGGCTTTTCTTTTAATTCGAAGGACTCTTTGGCAAAGTAATACATCAATGCCGAGCCCACAGCTATCTCTAACATAAGTTCTAACTTTTAGTTATCGGCAATGATGTGCCTTTTTTCATTATTTTTTAGAGCTAATGCTCTACATCCATGTATTATGCAAGATACCTTTTTTTTTATAAAAAAACAGCATTTTTTTATGCTTTGTTGGGTCATTCCGCATGTTTTTGTAAAAAAAAGCGCGTGATCAACACGCGCCTTCTTTGTATTCTAAATTACTTACTAGAAATCGTAATTACAGAACCTTGGTTATATACACCCATATCTGGGCTGTAGAATGTTTGTAAGCCTTGAACTTCGATATCACCAATTGAACCAGCATCACGGCTACCTAAATGAACACCTTTCACATAGTTATCAATTGGACCAGAGTTGCTTACCATTTGAATATAACCATTGCTTGTGCCGTCTTTACCATACACACGTACATCTTGATTAATGGTTAAGTCAGTTTTACGAGCATCAGCAACTTTGATGCTCTCAATGAAGATCTCACCCGCTGCACGGTTAGCCGCACTTGTGCCATCGCCCGTACCTGCTTTAGTTGATGCATCAAGGATACCTAGATTTTGAATTTCTAAGCCACCAACCATAGTGGTACTCAGTTTAATCATTGCACCTTGTGGAGCAGCACCTAACTGAACATTCGCTGTCATTGGACCAGTTTTTAGAGAAAGGCCTGATAAAATTGCATTGTAGTTGGTATCAACACCACCACGACGAATGCCTGTAGTACCAGCTGTACCAGATGCTGTTACACCAATTTCACCAATTTTGATATCTAAACCAGAAACATCAGCTGCGATATTAATGAATGCACCATTTGCACCTGTACCTGCATCTGTATCAATACGTAAATCAGCTAAATTACGAGAAGCTAAAAGATAAGCACCGTTATTTCCATAGTTTGCACCAATGATGATACCTTTGTTCTCTAATGCATCACCCTTAATACCGTTACCTTGAATAACGATCGCACCAGCAGTACTTGTACCACCCTTAGCTGTATCCGTTAAACCGTCGTTATCGTGAATGAAAAGTTTTTCGATTTCAATTTTTGAAATACCAATCCCGATGTTAATACCATCTTGACCAGTAGTTGAACTAAGTGCAGCATCATCCATTGCCTGCATAGCCATAGCATTCGCACTAAATGCGATTGAAGAAACTAGAGCTAATTTAGTGAAATTTTTCATACGGTACTCTCCCAAGAGTATTTATTTTTTTTTGATTTTCAACCACTCGATTTATTCAGCTGTAATATTATTTTGTGACAACTGTTAAACCTTTCCTTGAGTCGTTTGCTCGCTCGATTAAATTATATCCAAGCTAAAATTTGTTCAACTGTCGTTGGTCGCAATCTAATTCTTACCGATAAACGGTATTTGCAAACCAAATGAATTAGGAATGGTATAAAATCCATTTTAGTCTTTAAATTTAATTTCTCTGTTGATGCAAAAACCGATTTCTTTAAAAAAATTTATTCTCAAACAAAATGTTAGTGCTCAAAAAATTTTGCAAGCGCTTGCACCCTTGTCACATGTGATTTTTTTAGAAGATCAAAACCAACCTGTTATTTGCTTTTTGGCAAATCAATATCAGCAATTTAAGAATGCTGAACTGAAAACTTATATCCGTACCAATTTAGATCAATATGAGGAATGTGATACTCAGCCCTTGCAAGATATCGCCTTCCAAGATTTATGTTCAAAATTAGGCAGCGGGTTTTCTGGGGGCTGGGCTGGTTTTATTAGCTATGATTATGCAGCGCAACAACAGATTTCCCTCCATGCAAAAGTGCAACCTCGCTTTTTTTTAGGACAATTTTCCAGTTTTTTTAAATTAGAAGAAGATGGTTGGTATTTTTATAGTTCTGATCATTCTGCAGCTAAGATTTACGACTACATAGATCAGTTCATTCAAACAGAGACTACTCAGAATCAATTTAAATTAAGTCAAAAATGTACTGCAAGATGGTCCAAGTCAGACTACACAAAAGCCTTTGATCAAGTTCAGGAATATATTAAAGCGGGCGATTGCTATCAAATTAATTTAACACAAGAGTTCACAGCTCAAGCAAACGGTTCACTCTTAGATACTGCTCAAGAATTTTGGTCACTGACTGATGCACCATATTCAGGCTACTTACGTATTGATGATTTTGAAATTTTAAGTTGTTCGCCTGAGCTTTTTATAGATTTTAAGCCTGAACGCAAGATTATTACTAAGCCAATCAAAGGCACGATGCCTCGCTATGAAGATTCAGTGTTAGATGCGCAGTCAAAACAACGGTTAAAATCATCTGAAAAAGACATGGCTGAGAATGTCATGATTGTCGATTTACTGCGTAATGATTTGAGTGTTTATGCTGAAACAGGTTCTGTAAAAACACCAAAACTTTTTGATATTGAAAGCTTTAATCAGGTACATCACATGGTCAGTGAAGTTGAGGCCGTGCTGAAAACAAATGTAAATCCTTTTGAGGTTCTGATGTCGGCACTGCCGGGCGGTTCGATTACCGGCGCGCCTAAAATTCGTGCGATGCAAATCATTGAAGAACTTGAAGGCTCCCCGCGCGGCGCCTATTGCGGCTCGATGGGTTATTTTAATCACGATGGTACAGGCTCTTGGAATATTTTAATCCGCTCTATTCAAAAATACCAAGATCAGGTTTCGCTGTGGGCAGGCGGCGGAATCACCATCGCGTCAGATTGCGATGCTGAATATCAAGAATGCTTTGATAAAGTCGAAGCCATGCTGGATTTGTTAAATACCTGGCATAAACCTGAATAACAAAAAAGCGATTCTATTGAATCGCTTTTTTGATCTATCTATCCCAACTTCCTTTTAAAAAAGGAAGATTAGGCTAGATTTACATTTCGCGGAGATTGCAAAGATTAAGCCAAAATATCGTTTTTCAAAGTATCTACAAGGCGCTGATTTTGTTCATCTGTACCAATGGTGATACGAAGGAATTGATTAATCCGCGGCTTATTAAAATAACGCACGATAATTCCGCGTTCGCGCAAATCAGCAGCCAACTCACTTGCATCCTTATTAGGCAATGATGCAAAAATAAAGTTTGCCGCAGACGGCAATACCTTAAAGCCCAGCTCAGACAGCTGCTCTACAAGCTTTTCACGGCTCGCAATCACCTTGGCATTTTGCACTTCAAAATACGCTTGATCCTCAAATGACGCCACGGCTGCTGCAATCGCAAAACGGTCCATCGGATAGGAGTTAAAGCTGTTTTTTACTGCCTCAAGCGCTGCGATTAAATGCGGCTGCGCAATCGCGAAACCCACACGCAAACCAGCAAGTGAACGCGACTTAGACGTCGTTTGACAAACCACAAGGTTTTCATATTTCGCAACCAAAGCCACAGCAGATTCTGCACCGAAATCGACATACGCTTCATCAATCACAACCACTGAATTCGGATTGGCTTGCAACACTTCCTCAATTGCAGACAAACCTAAAGCAATACTGGTAGGCGCATTCGGATTGGTAATGATGATACCGCCATTCGGCTGTTTATAGTCATCAATAACAATTTCAAAATCATCGTTCAGCGGCATAATTTTAGTATTGGCAGCTATACCAAAAAATTGGCTATATACCGGATAAAAACTGTAGGTAATATCTGGATACAAAACCGGCAGCTCTTGCACAAAAAAGGCTTTAAAAATGTGCGCCAGAACTTCGTCCGAGCCATTGCCGACAAAGACCTGCTCAACAGGTACATGCTGCTGTTTTGCAATCGCTTGCTTTAACTCAGACGCATCTGGATCTGGATATAAACGTAAAACGTCAGCAGAATTTGCCAACACTTTTTGAACTGCTTCCACCACTTTTGGCGATGGCGGATACGGGTTTTCATTGGTATTGAGTTTTAAAATATTTTGGATTTTAGGCTGTTCACCCGGTGTGTACGGCTCTAATTCACGTACATCAGGACTCCAAAAACGCATTTGTTCAGCGGTAATATTTGGCATTTTATTTTGCTCTTTCTCACCCTCTCCTAACCTCTCTTGCACTTCGCTTTAAAGGAATCCTTAAAGCTCGTTCAGGGAGAGGAATATTCATTTTATGAGATTTCCCCTCTCCTGAAAGGAGAGGGTTAGGGAAAGGTTTATATTTTTGGAAAACTAAGTTTTTCACCTAGTCTATATTTTCTTACTGATAACGATAGCGTGCTGAACGCGCATGCGCATCTAAGTTTTCCTGCTCCGCTAATGTATCAGCCGTTTTCGCTAAACTTTTCACACCATCTTCAGAGCACATAATTAAACTTGAGCGCTTTTGGAAATCATAAACACCGAGCGGTGATGAAAAACGCGCTGTGCCCGAAGTAGGCAACACGTGGTTTGGACCTGCACAGTAATCACCAATCGCTTCAGGCGTATATCGACCCATAAAAATTGCACCGGCATGGCGGATATCTTCAGCCATTTCCTGCGCTTGATCTAAGCACAGCATCAAATGTTCAGGCGCAACCTGGTTAATCAATTCAGCGCCTTCAGCACGGTCTTTGACTAAAACTAATGCACCACGGTTTTCAATTGAAGTGCGCGCGATATCTGCTTTAGGCAAAGCTTCTAAATGCTTTTCAATCCATTGCTCTACTTGATCTAAAAGATCCGCATCTGGCGTAATGAACACCGCTTGAGCCACAGTGTCATGTTCCGCTTGAGACAACAAATCCATCGCCAGCCATTCAGCGTTATTTTGACCTTCTGCATAGACCAAAATTTCGGATGGCCCTGCAATCATATCAATGCCAACTTGACCAAATACTGCACGTTTTGCTGCCGCAACAAAACGGTTGCCCGGGCCAGTGATTTTATCCACAGATGGGATGGTTTCTGTGCCGTAAGCCAATGCTGCAACCGCTTGCGCGCCGCCAATGGTAAATACACGGTGTACGCCGGCTAAATAAGCTGCCGCCAAAACCAATGGATTCAAATCACCGTTCGGCGCAGGCACCACCATAATAATTTCAGGCACGCCAGCAACATGCGCAGGCACAGCATTCATCAATACAGATGACGGATAAGAAGCTAAACCGCCCGGCACATAGATACCCACACGGTCCAGTGGTGTGACTTTTTGACCAAGCGTATTTCCTAAAGCATCGACATAGGTCCAGCCGTCTTGCTTTTGCGCTTGGTGAAATTCACGAACACGGTTCGCAGCAAGTTCTAAGGCCTCACGCACTTCTGAACTTAACCCCTCAAATGCTGCTTTCAACTGTTCTTGTGTCAGCTCTAATTCTGAGAATTGATGCGCTGGATGTCGATCGAACTGCTGTGTCAATTTAAGAACATGAGCATCACCATGCTGACGAACATCAGCAATGATTTGGTCAACGGTTTTTAAAAGTTCTGGATCATTCACAGTTTCAAAAGCCAACAAGTCAGCAAAAGCTTGCTTGAAGTTTTGATCTTGAGTCGATAAACGTCGCATCAATTTACCCACAAGGTAATCTATTGGAAAAGATTAGTTTACCTGTTTTACAGCAGCTTGTGGACATCTATCGCATGTGTTCATGTGGAGTTTTATTGAAAATAACTTTCGTTAAAATTGATGAAAATACAGTTTTAACATTATTTTTCAGTTTTCATAAAAAAACCGCCCAAATTTGAGCGGTTTGATCAGCATAGCTAGAAACTTAACAACTTATGCTTTTTTTGCTTGCTCGCGTTCTTCCACGGCTTTTTCTAGCTGTGCAAGAATTGGATTCAACAAAGTTTGTTTACGTTTAAAGCTTGCTTTGTTCACGATTAAACGTGAAGACACTTTACAGATTTCTTCCAAAGGCTCTAAACCATTGGCACGTAAAGTATTCCCGGTATCCACAACATCGACAATGTAATCGCCTAAACCAACCAATGGTGCAAGTTCCATAGAACCATAAAGTTTGATCACATCCACTTGCTCGCCCAAGCTTGCATAATATTGACGGGTCAAATTGACATACTTGGTTGCAATCTTTAAACGACCGTTCGGACGAACCATGCCAACTTTACCTGCGGTCATTAACTTACAGTTGGCAATTTTTAAGTCCAATGGTTCATACACATTTTGTGCACCATGTTCCATCAGCACATCTTTACCTGCCACCCCAATATCTGCAGCACCATTTTCAACATAAGTTGGTACATCAGAAGCACGTAAAATTAAAATACGTACGTGCTTATGGGTCGTTGGAAAAATTAACTTACGAGATTTATCCGGATCTTCCAATAAGTTAATGCCAGCTGTTTCCAACAATGGCAAAGTTTCTTTTAAGATACGTCCCTTACTTAATGCTAAAGTTAAACCATGATCAAAATTGCCCATTACGTCAAAATTGGGATCATCGTTTCTCATATCGCTCATTAACTTACTCGCTTAATTTGGGCACCTAAACCTTGTAACTTCGCTTCAACATCTTCATAACCACGGTCAATATGATAGATACGGTCAATCAACGTTTCCCCATCAGCGGCAAGTGCTGCTAAAACCAATGAGAAAGAAGCTCGTAAATCAGTTGCCATCACGGGTGCAGCAGATAATTTCTCTACACCTGTAACAACAGCATCATTACCTTCAACCTGAATATTGGCACCCATACGTGCTAATTCAGGTACATGCATGAAACGGTTTTCGAAAATCGTTTCAGAAATTGTGGCAAAACCACGACCAATTGCATTCACCGCCATCAGCTGTGCTTGCATATCGGTTGGAAATTCTGGATGTGGTAAAGTCTGGAAACTAACTGCTTTCGGGCGTTTACCCATCATATCCAGTTCAATCCAATCTTCACCGCGCGTAACTTCCGCGCCCATTTCTTCAAATTTATCTAGCACAGACTCCAACAAGTTTGGATCAGTATGTGTGGTTTTGATTTTACCGCCAGTGATCGCTGCTGCAGCGAGATAAGAACCTGTCTCAATACGATCAGCAACAACGGCATATTCACAGCCATGTAGGCTTTCAACACCTGTAACAACCAAAGTATCTGTGTCCAAACCTTCGATTTTTGCACCCATCTTGATCAACATATTAGCAAGATCGGTAATTTCAGGTTCACGAGCCGCGTTACGAATGGTCGTTACACCGTCTGCAAGAACCGCAGCAGTTAGAATATTTTCAGTACCACCAACTGTGACCATATCAAAGACAACTTCGCCACCTTTTAGACGACCATCCACTTTGGCATGCACATAACCTGCTTCAACTTCGATCTCAGCACCAAGTGCTTCTAAAGCTTTTAAATGTTGATCTACAGGGCGTGAACCAATTGCACATCCACCCGGCAAAGACACTTTTGCACTACCATAGCGCGCCAATAACGGGCCAAGCACCAAAATAGATGCACGCATGGTTTTCACGAGTTCATATGGTGCAAATTGATTATCTAAGCTAGAAGTATCAGCCTTAACCGTATCACCTTCATAACTGATTTGAACACCTAAACCTGCGATCAATTTCACTAAGGTGTTCACATCTTTTAGATTTGGCACATTAGTTAATGTAATAGGTGTATCCGCAAGGATAGTTGCAGCGAGTAATGGCAATGCAGCATTTTTCGCACCAGAAATACGAACTTCACCTTCGAGCTTAGTACCGCCCTGAATCAGAAATTTATCCATTAATTATTAAGCTCCGAATAAGCTTGCTTTGCGCCATTCTTCTTTGGTCATTGCACGAATTGTTACTGCATGTACTTCACCGCTGGCAATGTAGGAGTTCAAAGGTGCATAAACAGATTGTTGACGAGCAACAGGACGTTTGCCTTCAAATTGATCATCGACAATGCGTAGATCAAATTTGCCGCCTTGCCCACTAACTGCAACCTCAGCTTCTGGAAAAGCAGCTTTTAAAATTTCAGTGAGCTGTTCACTATTCATCACAAGACCCCATATAGGACTAACGGTGTAAAACCCGTCATTTTACTATAAATCTAAAAAATAATTCATTAGTCACATACATTATATATATAAAAAAAGAGGTTATAAAAAACCTCTTTTTGTACAATTTACAATCTAAACCGTTAAAGGCATATAAATGAGCTGCATTTTTCGATGTTTATGTAATTGTTTTTTTAATTTTTCAGACAATTTTTTGATCGAGGTATACATATCATCAGCGCACGCTTGTGCAAAAAGTTCTGTCCCAGGTAATCGTATAATCGCTTCCGCAATATGATTATCACTACCTTTTTTTGAACGTTTATCAACCTGATGATCTTTAGTCAGTTTGACTTGCATACTATTGACCTGATCTAAATGTTTGGTCATTTCCGCAAATTTAAGACGAATATTTTCTTCTATTGCTGGCGTAATTGTTAAATGATGGCCACGAATTGTAATCTGCATAATTCTATCCCTCACCTTCTTTCAGGACTGGAAAAGTTCAAGCCGAATCATCCAACTCAATATGCGAAGCATACATTTACACAATCAGATCATTTCGGCCATTCCTTATAAAAAAAGAGATTCATTATTTCGTCATAATGAACCTCTAGAATAGTCAGATTTTCAAATTTAGATCAACACTTTTCGCTCTGAAGATGATGGAATATGTAACGATTCACGATACTTCGCAACTGTACGACGAGCAACATCAATACCTTCTGCATTAAGCAAAACTGCAATTGCATTATCAGACAAAGGCTTACGTGTATTTTCTTCTGCAATCAACTTTTTAATTTTTGCACGAATTGCCGTCGAAGACGCTTCCCCACCAGACGATGTTCCAACATGACTTGAGAAGAAATATTTCAACTCAAATAATCCACGTGGTGTGAGCATATATTTATTTGTGGTTACACGGGAAACTGTGGATTCATGGAGTTCAACTTCTTCCGCAATATCTCGCAGGACCAAAGGCTTCATTGCCTCAGGCCCTTGTTCAAAGAACGCTCGTTGATGCTCCACAATACAGGTTGCCACTTTTAATAAAGTTTTATGTCGTTCATCAATGCTTTTAATGAAATTCTTAGCTTCAAGCATTTGATTACGTAAATATTGATTATCGTCACTTTGATCTGCACGCTTGATCATATTGGCATAGAAAGAATTCACTCGTAGCTTTGGCATTACATCAGGATTTAACTGTACCAACCAATGTTCATTCTTTTTTAGCACCACTACATCTGGAATTTGATAGTCTGAATCTTTATCTTCAAACTCTTGCCCTGGATGTGCTTTTAATGTTTTTAACAAACAAATGGCTAGTTTAAGTTGTTCCGTATTTAAACCCGTTTGCTTAATTAACTTAGGTAATTCATTGGTAATCAGCAACTCATAATTTTTCAATAATAAAATAGCTTCATATCGATATTCGACATGTTCAGGAAGATTTTCAACTTGTACCATTAAACATTCAGCGAGATTACGTGAACCTACACCTAAAGGATCTAGACGCTGAATATGCTTTAAAACCACCAAAACTTCGTCATCTTCGACTTCTTCTTCATAATCCATAGAATCTAAAAGATGCTGAACAGATTGGGTAATTTCATTTAAGTCACAATCTAAAAAACCTTTGTTATCTAAAGCATCGATAATACAGTGTGCAATTAGTTTATCGATCACAGAAAAGTGTAAAAGATTAACTTGCTCAAGCATATGTGCTTGTAAACTTTGATGCCCCTGCCGATTATCTTCGCGCTCTTCAAATTCAGCAGCACCTAAACTTGTAGGTTGATGCGTATAAACATCATCCCACTCCGTATCTACCGGTAACTCATCAGGCAAATGATCGGCATTTAATTCATTGGTTAAGTCTTTATTTTCCCTTTCTTGTTCTTGTAAGCTATTTAAACTTTCAACGGTATTTTGTTCTTCAACTTTCTCTAATAGAGGATTACTGTCGAGTTGGATTTGAATTTCTTGTTCCAATTCCAAACTTGAAAGCTGTAATAAACGAATGGCTTGTTGTAATTGAGGTGTTAATGATAAGGAATTGGCAACCTTTAACCCCATCGCTAATTTCATTAATAACTCCCCCTATAATTAACCGCACTTTATAAGCAATTTTTATGCCGTTTTATTTTTTATAGCATAATTTTGAACAGAACGCCCGATTTTTTGTCTTTTTTAGACACATTATTCAGCTAATTTATTCTTTTATTAGGAACAATTCGCCTTATAAATGAATTATTTAATTAGATATATTATTAATTTCACTCTATTTTCCTTTTCACCACACATAAAAAAACACCCCCAACGATTAAGTTGGGGGTGTTTTCGAATAATGAGCTGGCGATGACTTACTCTCACATGGGTAACCCCACACTACCATCAGCGCTAAGAGGTTTCACTTCTGAGTTCGGGAAGGGATCAGGTGGTTCACTCTTGCTATTGTCGCCAGC
>NZ_VPCH01000025.1:0-51373 GCF_013418285.1 Acinetobacter sp. YH12152 | reverse complement strand
TGGAAGCAGATGAAATATTATTGGCGAGATTTTCAAGTCATGACAGCTGATAAAATAGAGCAATGGGTGGAGAAAGTATCAAACCAATTCGGAAAAGAATACATGTTTACTTTTTAATGACAACTTATGATGATTATTTAAGTTTAGCATCAAGAGGGGATATTGCAGCCCAAATTAAATTGGGTGAAATGTATGAAATGGGATGCGGCGTCGAAAAAAATGATTTAACAGCACAAGGATGGTATCAAAAAGCGGTTGATCAAGGGGATGCTGAAGTTAGCAGCGCTGTTGTTCAAAAAACCATGTAAAACAGAGGTTCATATTGCTTTAGATCTACTGAATCAGTCAGTGGAAAAGGGAAATATAAACGCAAGAACGGCCCTTGCTGAAATATATGAAAAGGGCGAAATTCTTGATCAAGATTATAATCTAGCTATGAACTTGTACAAGCAATCGGCAAAACAAGGCTGTGCAATTGCCCCCTATAAAATTGGTTTAATGTATGAGCTGGGTAATGGTGTAAATCTAGACTTAAAGATAGCAAAGCGCTGGTATCACCAAGCGGCGAATGCTTTTAATCAAGATGCAGAAATTCGATTACAGAAATTAATCCAGTATTTTAATGCTTAACTTCCTAAGCACCTTATTTAAATTACTGATGTTACTGCGTAACATCAGTTAGGCAGAATAACAAGGCACTTTTTATGAAGGGCGATGTGAATCATTTGAATGAGGAAGCTGATGCTTGAAATTAAAATGATCTGTGGTTGAGCCGGAAATTTAATCGGCTCAGTCATTTTTATTGTGATTTTAAGTGATTCGCTATTTTTTGAGATGAATATTTACGGCGAGAGATGATTTATTTTGTATTTATTCAGTGCAAATACCCGCAACAAATTTGTATTTCATTATAAAAAATCATGCCCTTGATGTAAGATAAAATCCATTACAGATTATATGTATTTCGAGTGAATTTCCTAAATTCGAATACTTGATAAAAAAGGAAGTAAGCATGCAGCAAGAAGTCATCATTGTCGGTGGTGGTATGGTCGGTTTAAGTCTGGCACTCATGTTGGCCAAAGCCAAAATTGGCGTAAAACTTTTAGAAGCCATTAAATACCCAAATTATGATGATGCAAACCTTGCGCCTTATCACTCTAGTTTTGATGCGCGAAACAGCGCCTTGTCACGCCGTACGGTGCAGATTTATCAAGAACTTGGCCTGTGGAGTGCTTTGCAGGAGCACGCCACGCCTATCTTAGAAGTGAATATTACAGAGCAAGGCAGTTTTGGTAAGGCACGACTCAAAGCAGAACAAGAAAAAGTCGAAAGCTTTGGACAAGTTATTGAAAATGCATGGCTCGGCCGTGTGTTGCTCACAGAAGTCAAAAAAGAACCGCTGATTGAATTGATTGATGGCGTACAAGTGACTTCACTGACGCAAGATGCAGACTTTGCATATATAGAAGCACAGCGTGCTGAAGAACAGCTCAAGCTGCAATCTAAAATCGTGATCGCAGCAGATGGTCGTGACTCATTCTGCCGTAAAGCCTTAGGTATTGGTGCATCGGTGCATGACTATGACCAAGTGGCGATTGTCACTACGGTGCAAACCTCTAAACCACATGGACATGTCGGTTTCGAGCGCTTTAGTCCGCTCGGTCCGTTAGCGCTGTTGCCACTTCCGGGTGAATACCGCCGTTCAGTGGTTTGGCCAGTGCCTAAAGGAACTGAAGGCGAGTGGATGGGTGATGAAAATGATCAGCATTTTTTAGATGCCTTACAAGAAACTTATGGCGACCGTGCAGGTAAATTCCAAAAAACGGGTAAACGTTTCAGCTTCCCATTGTCCCAAGTGCTTGCAGAAAAACAAGCTGTCGGCCGTGTAGTGCTGATGGGCAATGCAGCGCATACCATTCATCCAGTGGCGGGTCAGGGTTTTAACTTATGTATGCGCGATGCCTATGTACTGCGTCGTTATTTAACAGAGCAAGTTGAAAAAAATGCCGATTTGGGTGATGCAGCTATGTTGCTTGATTATGAAAAATCGCGCCTGACCGATCAGCAGCGGGTGATTAAATTCTGTGATTCAGTTGTTCGTGGTTTTAGCAACCAGAACCCATTTTTAAAATTGATTCGCAATACTGGATTAGTTGCCTTTGATACCATTCCGGGGATTAAGCCTTTGGTCGCGAATTATGCAATGGGGCTAAAAGCATGAGTTTAAATCAAACAAATGTACTGGATGCCGTGATTGTCGGCGGCGGCTTGGTCGGTGGCTTAACGGCATTGCTGCTGGCGCAAGGCGGTGTGCAGGCTACGGTATTGGATGCGGCACCTATTTTGGATGCAGAAAAAACCAAAAGTGTTGCGAATCCTCGAGTTTTGGCGCTCAGTCAAGCCACCATTCATTTACTCAAGACTGTGGGTGTTTGGGAAAAGCTTGCCCGTCAGCAGCCTTATACTGGTATGCAGGTGTGGAATAAAAATGGCTATGGAGAAATCAATTTTGGTCATGTGGCAGAGCAAACACCATCAGTTGAGCAAGCTTTAGGTTCAATGGTTGAACCAAGTGTATTGAATTTAGCCATTCAAGAAAAAATGCTAGAACAGCTTGAAGACTACCGAACCCAAGTTAAGGTCAGTCGAGTTGAGCGTGGCGTTGGTGTGTGGATCATTCACCTCGCAGATGGTACCCAGCTCAAAACAAAACTGGTGATAGGTGCAGATGGTGCAAACTCATTTGTCCGTGAGCAAGCTTTCATCGATCTAGATGTATTGGACTATAAGCAAGCCGGTGTGAGCTGTGCAATTAAAACCTCCCAACCGCATCAGCATTTAGCACGTCAAATTTTCTTAGAAACTGGCCCTTTAGCATTTTTGCCGATGGCGAGTCTGAAAAAAGAAGAAAGCGGTTATTGGCAATCGATTGTGTGGACCTTACCAGATGATTATGCCGATGAATATGTGGCTTTATCCGATGTTGAATTTACTGCGTTGCTCACTCGAGAAAGCCATCACATGCTCGGCGAAGTCTTAGAAGCAACGCCACGTGCTAAATTTCCATTGAAGGCACGAGCTGCACAGCAATATGTTCATGATGGTCTAGCGCTGATTGGAGATGCTGCCCATGTGATTCATCCACTTGCAGGACAAGGCGTGAATATTGGCTGTTTAGATGCAGCAGTGCTTTGCGATGTGCTTTTGACCGATAAAAAACGGGGTGTGTGGGCACATGAACAAAGTTTGAAGCGCTATGAGCACCGCCGTAAAGGGCAAAACGATGCCATGATGCATAGTATGTCCGCGATTGGTTGGTTAGAAACTACCACTTTTTCACCTGTGGTGTGGGCGCGAAACTTTGGTTTAAAACAAGTGGAAAATCAGACAGTTCTAAAAGATGCGTTTATGGCTCAAGCCAATGGTCTGAGTATTCTAAAAGATACAATCTACGCAGCTTAGGTCAAAGTCAGATATTTTTTAGACAGTTGTATAAACAAGGTTACGATTTTGATTAAAAAAGATACGATTTTTTGATTGTGGGTACTAGTCGAAATGCTCAGAGATTGCTAAATTTCTGTTAATTTAAAACCAGCCATTCGCTGGCAAACAGAAGTCATTCGCGGGGAGAACACAATGACTGATATGAATGATTATGATGATCCAGAAGATTCAGTAGTTGATGAAGATGAAGCACAAGCAGCTGAAAAAGGTGCAGGTGACGCAGCTGATTCTGCCTCTGATGGTGACACCTCTGAAGCTGAAACATTAACAGTGACAGCAAAACTAAAACAACGTCAGGCGCTTGAAGATGAAGTTGCTGCGTTCTTAGCGCGTGGTGGTCGTATTACCGAAGTCCCTCCAGACGAATCGGCAAAAGATTAAAAATGAAAAAACACCACGTCATGTGGTGTTTTTTTTGCTTCATTCGCTTGTGCGAGGCTGAAGGTCATTCATTTTTAAACTAAGCATGTTTAGTTATGACGTTGTGTAGTTATTTTAAGTCGTCTTTGGCTTCATATATTTACGACTGATCGCGTAAATAGGATAGAACACAAAATGCAGTAATAGCAAAAACATACAATTAATAATAAATGCAGCAATATACGGCGGTGCATGCATGGCCGCCACAGCAGCGACAAAAGATTGAAAAAGTAATACCGCACTCAAAATGACATAAGCCCAATAGCGATGCCTATCCCAAAATTGGCTCAGTTTGAGTAAATTACCGACTACAAAATAGAGGGAACAATATCCACAGACCATCGTAATCGCGCTATGATCGGCCGTCATTTGCTCGCCACTAATATAGTGCGGATAGGGTTGAATGCCAGTATAAATAATATGTGCAAGAGCCGTGAGCCAAACCAGATTAAAGAGAATGAACACCAGCGGTTTTTTGACAGACAGATTTATGGACATGTTATAAGCAACTTTTTTTCATTCTATTTAAATTATTGTATGGGATAGCTTATAGAACCCGTAGGTCCCATAAGCGGTTCAAATTAAAAATAAAAAAAATTAAGCTTAATCGTTCGCTTGGGTTAACTCTAAAGCACGTTGATAGGCCACTTTCTTTTTAATCCCAGTTAAATCAGCAGCCAACTGAGAGGCAGCTTTAACGGACAAGTCTTGAAGTAAACGCGTCAACAATTTGTCTAACTTTTCTTGCTCTAGGTCTTTTTCTTCGGTCGCACCACCAATCACTAAAACGATTTCGCCTTTTTGCTGATTATGATCAGATTCGACAAAATGAACCAATTCACCTAAAGACATTTTTTTAATGGTTTCAAATGTTTTGGTAATTTCACGTGCAAAGCCCACGGGACGATCGGCACCAAAGACATTCGACATATCTTTTAGGCAGTCCACAATACGGTGCGGCGCTTCATAAATAATCATGGTTTGAGTTTCGTCTTTCAGTTTTTCCAGTGCTAAAAGACGTTGTGACTGTTTAGACGGTAAAAAGCCTTCGAAACTAAAACGGTCACTGGGTAGGCCGACAGCACTGAGAGCTGCAATGGCAGCACAGGCACCCGGCACAGGAATGACACGAATATTTTTTTCTTGTGCAGCACGAACCAATTTAAAGCCGGGGTCACTGATCAAGGGCGTACCTGCATCACTAATTAGCGCCATATTTTCACCTTTTTCGAGGCGTTCAATGAGCTGGTCTATTTTGTTGCTTTCGTTATGGTCGTGGCAGGCGGTTAAAGGCGTATTGATACTAAAATGTTTAAGTAATTGTGCTGAAGTTCGTGTATCCTCGGCGGCAATAATTTTAACCGACTTCAATACCTCAATTGCACGATAACTAATATCATCTAAGTGCCCGATTGGAGTTGCAACAACAAATAACTGAGCACTCATAGGTTTCTCCATGTTGGATAATAAGAACAAAATTTTGGGTCTTTGCCTTTTAAGCAGTCTGTTTACTGCTGCACAGGCAGACGTCTTGGTCATTCTACCTGAATCTGGCCCTATGGCGCGAGCCGCATCCAGTATTAAGCAAGGTTTCAATAGCGCATATCAATCATCAGACTACAAAGTACCCATTAAGTTTGTGGATTCAAATCAAAAGCAAATTGCAGCGATATTGAAGCAACAGGTCAATAAAAAAACTCAATTGGTGATTGGTCCTTTAGCACGTCAAGATGTAGAAGCACTAGTTAAAGCCAAGCCGAAAGTCCGTGTGTTGGCTTTGAATGAAACTACCAGCCAAATTCCCAATGTTTGGCAGTACAGTTTATCGAAACGGGATGATGCCCTAGCACTCCAAAAAGTCTTCGAAAAAGACAAATTAGCGCAAGTGTTAGTGTTACGTCAGCCTGCAACTGAGGCAGAACATGAATTATTGCTCATGTCCTTAATCAGCCAAAGTTCAGTGCCGATTCAAGTGGTTGAACAGCTCCCAACGAAGCTGGACAAAAATCAAGGGGTGCTGTTGCTGGGCAATAATGAATGGTTAAACAGTCAAAAAAAACTACCTAAAGCAAAACTATATACCGTTGCCAATGCGATTGAAGCCACAAAGCCCATTCCTGTAGGGCTGAAATTTTGTGATGCACCTGCATTGCATGACGCGCGTTGGCCTGACCTGATCCGAGCTTATGAGGAAAACCCAGTAGATATGCCATATCAACGTCTTTTAGCTTTTGGCGGAGACACATGGCATATCGCAAAACAATATTTGCAAGAACCGAAATTAAAAAGCATTGAGTTTCAGGGGCGAACAGGGCTAATCAAAATTAGTCAAAACAATATTCAGCGCGTTCCTCACTGCTATGAGCGAAGTAAAAAAGGCATCGTAGCGATCTCACCTTAGGGATGAAACGATGCAGCTAAACTTAGAGCAGATGAATTTGGGACAGATGAATCTGGGGCAGTGGGCAGAACAGCAAGCGCTGCGTTTGGTTGAGCAGCAAGGCTATGTACAGGTGCAACAGAATTATCATAGTCGTTATGGTGAAATTGATTTGATCGTTGCACGTGGTCAAGAATTGGTGTTTATTGAAGTTAAAGCCCGTTCGAATACCCGCTATGCCCAAGCCATCGAAAGTATCTCTATTCACAAACAACGTAAGATGATGAAGACTGCGTTGCATTTTTTAAATGAACAGTCACATTTTCAAAATTATTATTGTCGCTTTGATGCAATTTGTTTTGATTTTTATCAACACTTTGCAAAAACACTACAGCAAGACTTTTCTAAATACCCGTATCATCAGCAATGGATTGAAAATGCTTTTACTTTTGATCAAGAGTTGATTAATCTTTGATAAAACAAACTGTGTAAACGCATAGAAAAATACGTGTGGAAATTTGAGGAGTCGTGCTGAGTGGTTAAGCGTATTGCAATAACGATGCTTTGTGTCGCAAGTTTATCTGGCTGTGCGAGTTTTATTTCGAATGGAACAGGATCAGCACCTGTAGGAACTGAAAGCGGCGCACGCTCATTGGGACAAGTTTTTATTGACTCTTCCATTGTTCGAACAGCAAAAATTAACTTATATAAATTAGATACTCGTTTTAAACAGTCACGTGTCAATATTGAAAGTTTTCATGGCAATGTCTTATTGACTGGGCAAGTGCCAGATAATCATTTAAAAGAATTGGCAGAAGAAAATGTCCGTTCAATGAGTGATGTCAAAACTGTACATAACTATATTACAGTGGGTAATCAGATCAGCTATAGCACCATCATGCAAGATACTGCGGTCACTGCGAATACCCGTGGTTTGATTATGAAAGCGCCTGTGGTATCTGACAGCAAAGTACACATTCATACTGAAGATGCTGTTCTTTATGTGATGGGCCGTTTAAACAGTGCGGAAATCACAGACTTAAATCAAATCTTGCAACAAGTGGGTAATGTAACGCGAATTGTCACTTTAATCGATAATATTGATCAGAACCCAAATCCACAGGCACGTTCAATTAACTCAAGTTACACCACACCTGCTGTAGGTAATGTGCAACCTGAAGTACAAACGCCTGTAGCGATAGATCCGGATGCTGTCGATCCAAATGCTCAATAAAATGTCGGAAATGATGCTGTAAAATATGAATCAATGGTCTCTGCGGCTTCAGCAAAAAATGGATTTGGCTAAATCTATATACCGAAATTTTCGGTTATATGATTTTGGCAGTTATGCATTAAATCGACTGACACCCAAACAAGGATATCATGTTCAAAACAATATCCCTTATGGTCTAAAAGCGCGCCATCGCCTAGATTTGTATCGCACGTCAGCACCTCGTCAGCAACGTCCACTCATCGTGTTTGTACATGGTGGAGCGTGGATGCATGGTGACAAAAAGGACTATGGATTCATTGGTGAAGCTTTTGCCAAAGAAGGCTTCGATGTTGCTGTCATTAATTACCATCTCGCACCTGAATATATTTTTCCGGCTTCAATTGATGATCTTAGCCTTGCATTAAACTATTTGACGCAGTCTCAGCATAAGTTGCAGATTGAAGTGGAAAATGTGGTGTTAATGGGACATTCGGCAGGGGCATTTAATGTCATGTCTGCACTGTATCATCCGACGCCTTATCAGCTACAAGTGAAAGAGAATATTCGTGCAATTGTGGGATTGGCAGGGCCATATCATTTTGATTATAAGGGTGATCCGATTTGTGCAGATGCCTTTGATCAAAATGTACCGTATCAACAAGTGATGCCGTATTATTTTGTTGAGCACAATCAAGTGAAGCATTATCTATTCACTGCGGATAAAGACAATATCGTTGGCCATAGCAATAGTGAAGATTTTGATCGTCGATTAAAAGCCTCAGGCAACCATAGTCAATTGATTCAAATCCCTCGTGTTGGGCACATCACGATGATTGGTTCAGTTTCGAGTCTATTTAGTCGCTTCTTTAAAACCAAAGCTGAAATCATGCGTGTACTCGATGAAATTAGTCCACCTTAATGTCTTTGGTTAAATGATTGAAAATAAAAAAACCGCCAAGTATGGCGGTTTTTTTATTGCATGATTTATTTACTAAAAATAGCTACTTATAACCATGCTTCGGTGTCATCTGCAACAGCAGACCCATGGATGACATGCATAATCATCGAATGGGCGATACTTCCTTTGAATGGAATTTCAGGTAATGCATCAAATTTAAAGAAAGCCGCATCACTTATTTCTTCTTCTTGTAATTGAAGTTCACCTGAAGCATATTCTGCTTTAAATGCGATCATTAAATTACTTGGGAAGGGCCAAGGTTGGCTTGCCAGATATTGAATATTTTTGACCTTCAGCCCAACTTCTTCTTCAGTTTCACGACGAACCGCTTCTTCTAAAGTTTCACCGACTTCAACAAAACCTGCGATCAGCCCATACATTGCCCGGACATTTTTCGCATTTTTAGCCAATAAGATTTCATCTTCACCACGGGTAATGACGGTAATGACACAGGGGTTTACACGAGGGTATTGGTGATAACCGCAAGCAGGGCAAACCATGGCATATTCTGTGGCGTGGACTTGAGTTGCTGTACCACAGTGGCTACAAAATTTATGATTACGGCGCCATTCTAAGAGTTGAATAGCACGGCTGGCTTGTTCAAATTGCTGTACATTCCAAAGTTGTAGAAGCTGGCGAATAGGAATGAGTTGTAAGCCATCAGGAATTGGCTCATTTTCAAGTAGATCACGGGCAATCACTTGATCACCCGTGCCAATATTTAAATCACTTGCGAGTTGCTCAACTTCGGGAAGTTGAAAGTTTTCATCGACCAGCAATTGCTGTTGTTTGAAGATATACGCAAGTGACAATTTAGACATTAGGCTGCTGCTGATTTCAGTTTTTCGCTACTGTCCAATGCTACCTTAAACATGCCCTGTAAAACAGGTTGTTTGTTCTTTAAATTGTCAATCAACATATCTGCGCTTGCCAATGAATCTAATGCTTGATTCACTTCATTTGCTTCAATCGCAGTTGAAGACTCAACTCGTTTCAAAATGAATTGAGCTGTTGAATTCAGCGCATTTTGAGCCGCATCTGCATTGAGGAACAACATCGCACCACCAATTTCACGGAATTGAGTTGCAGTCGCTTCAAGTTGTGTCAAATCTTGGTTTTGTAAATACTGAACCAAAGATTGGCTAGCAGCATCAATTAAAACCTTGGTCTCATTTAACAGAGCAGCGTGTGCTTCATCTAAACGGTCGAGTGAAATATTCATATTATTCACACGAAGTTGTAAGCGGCTAGAAGTGTGATGACGCTCAAGCACACCAATCGAGTTCATGGCAGACAAGATATTGTTCATCAACTGCTGGGCAAAGCTTTCATCTTGTAAAATCTCAGCATTACCTAATGACGCAGCTTGACGCGACAGGTCGTTATACGCTTCATTTAAGTTCAAGACTTTGAAAATATTTGCCAATTCGTTCAATTTCGCTTGAAGTTCTTGGGTTTTTTCAGGCGTCATATTTTGATAGTTAAATTCAATATCATTACGAATTTGCGTCATTTCAGTCGTAACCAATTCACCAATGGTATGCATGGTTTCGAAGTCAGGACCATATAAATGACGACTGAAAACTTGCAATTGGGTGTCGGTAAGAAGGTCTTCACCGATATTTAATTTGCCACGAATATGATGAGAAATGTCATCTTCTTGGCTAATGTTTAGACTTAAGACATTGGCTAAATCAGAAATGGATGCTTTAAAGCGTTCAGTTCCTGCAAAATATTGAGCCATATTGCGTTCAATGCTTACCAAGGTACGTAAGCGAGCATCGGTAATTAAGATTTGATCAATTTGATTAAACGCAACAAAAACCAAGTTCCAATATTGTTTGCTTGGATGTTTGTCTGAAAGACCTGCTAAATACGCACCGACCAATTTAATCGCTTGCAGATCCAGCTCAGTTTCTTCTTGTTTAATCAATTTATTCAACGCCAACTTATACAGACGGTGAACGTATTTTGATTTTTCAAGTGCAGGAGCTTGAGGTAGGTCAAAGTCAGGAGTAATACAATCGAGTAGGGACTCAATGTGTTGGCCTTCCGACGTTAGAGGTTTACCTAAAGATAGTTCTAGACGATTAAGACTGTCCAGCAGGAATTGTGGAATTTTAACTTCACGTAGGCAGATAAATTCGATATAGCGTTTCAGCATGGTCGTGCCTTCGCTCAGTGCGATGACCTCTTGAGTGTTAATTTGCGCAGGATTCCCCATGATCTTGCGCATTAACTCTGCTGAATATTGAGCGATTTTTGCCAAACTTGGCATATCAACTAAAGCTAGTACTTGAGCACATTGTTCAAATTGAATCAGTGCATCATCAATCCCGAAAGGTAAAGTTTGATCTTCAACTAAGGTGCTGACTGCTGATTCGACTAACTTGATTGAGTTATCAACCTCATTTTTTATTATCAGCAAAGCCGTTGGATCAAAATGGATAGAGGTTTGGTAAGACATGTATCTGCACCTTTCCTAGATGTTTTATCTTGTTTATTAACCGCCCCTTAAGGCGGTCCATGTTTATGGTTTTACTATAGCGTATGTAAGAATTGTTTATATACAAAAAGTAACACGAAATTTAGATTTTATTTCGCAAAAAGGCAAGGTGTACCATGTTTTTCTTCAAATTGTTTGACCCATGTCTCATGGGCTTCAAGTTCATCGGCTGAAGGTAAAATCACTGGTAATTCTATTTCAACAGCGGCGCGGGTTTGCGAACCATCTTCATTTTGCGAGTGGGTCAGGGCATCGATATCAAAGGATACCTGACCACCCGTCATTGCTAGGTATACGTCAGACAGAATTTCCGCATCGAGTAAGGCACCATGGAAGGTACGGTCACGTTGTGGAATTTCGTAACGACGCACTAATGCATCGAGTGAGTTTTTCTGGCCTGGATGCTTGGCTTTGGCCATAGCCAAGGTATCGGTGACTTCGCAAACTTCAGATAAGGCCACAAAACCGGCACGTTTGAACTCCATATCAAGGAAGTTCATATCGAAGGTTGCGTTATGCGCAATGATTTCTGCGCCTTTTAGATAGTCAAATAAGACATCAGCAATTTCAGCATACAGTGGTTTATCTTTTAGAAAGTCATCACTGATTCCGTGAATATTTTCAGATTCACCGACAGGTTTTTGCGGGTTGATATAAATATGAATTGAGCTACCGGTCAGTTTGCGGTTAATCATTTCCACTGCACCGACTTCAATAATACGGTCGCCATCTTGGAAATAGAAACCTGTGGTTTCCGTATCCAAAATTAATTGTCGTGGGCCAGATACATCAACTGTTGCTGGTGTAATGACAATCATTGGATGGATTTCAGCAGCTTGCTTAGACTGTATAGGGGCAGCTTCATTCAACGTTGATGCCGTGTTTATTGCTTGTTGTTCTATCGTAATGTCATCAATCTGCTCTGCGTCAATAGCTGACTCGGCTGAGATTTCTTCTGCTTCATCCTCGCTATCAGCAAATTCAAGTCCAAATGGATCATTTAATAGCCAGTCAGGTTCAGCTTTTTTTTTATGTACTTCAGCTGTAGATGATGCCGCTTGTTTGATGTGTTCGAGGGTTTTTTCAGCGCCTAGATTGGCCAATTGATCAGCCATTTCATTTCCCGGATGGCCTGCATGTCCTTTAATCCAGTTCCATTCAATTTCCCGACCCTGACAAGTTGCATCCAGTAATTTCCACAGATCTGGATTTTTAACATCTTTCCAGTTTTTCTTTTTCCAACCATGAATCCATTCGGTAATGCCTTGTTTGACATAGTTAGAGTCTGTCCAAATGATCAGTTTTGCATCGGACGGACAGTGTTGAATGCCTTCAATTGCAGCAGTCAATTCCATACGGTTATTGGTGGTTTCAGCTTCGCCGCCGCAGAGTTTTTCTTCTCCAGTTTCACGGATGATATAGGCCCCCCAACCCCCTAAGCCAGGGTTGCCTTTACATGCACCATCAACATAAAGCGTGATTGTTTGAGACATAAATCAAATCCGGAGAAAAACAAGCATTCAGAACCGTATATTGTATAACGCAAATGACAGAGAGAAATCCATTTCTGGCGATTTTTTTAATTTCTTGTAACATTTATACTGAAATAGCGTTAAATTAACGCCTTGTGTCTGTGTTCTGCTTCACTACAATGGCATATCTAAAAAATAAATTTTATATGAGTTGTCTGGATTTTTTTATGTATAAATCAACTGCGACTGTCTGGCAGCCTACGTTACCACAAATTTTTAAATTTACAGTCTTGGGTTCTGCGCTCGCAGCTCTTGGTCTGACGGGCTGTTCTTCATCGCAAACGACTAAGCAGAACTCAGCAAGTAAACAAGTCGGCTCAAACTTTCTCGATGCCAATAGTTTAGATTCACTCGAAGATTTACTTTCTGCAACAGACATGCGTGCCGTAGAAGGCGATCGCCTTTTAGTACTTAAGCATGGTGATGTCTGGAAGCGTATGACTGTGGGTTTCAAAATGGATTTGAACCACTGGGATACGCGAATTGAAGCGCAGCGTGGTTGGTTTATTTCACGTCAACCATATATTGATCGTTTAAGTGCGCGCGCGTCCCGTTATTTATATCACACGGTTAAAGAAGCAGAACGTCGTGGTTTGCCGACTGAGTTGGCGTTATTACCAGTGATTGAAAGTTCTTATGACCCAGCAGCAACCTCAAGTGCAGCCGCAGCAGGCTTATGGCAATTTATTCCAAGTACTGGACGTATTTACGGCTTAAAACAAACCTCAATGTATGATGGTCGTCGTGACGTAGTGGAATCAACGCGTGCAGCTTATGAGTTTTTAGGTGCGCTACATAACCAGTTCGGTTCGTGGGAATTGGCTTTGGCTGCATATAATGCAGGGCCGGGCCGCATTCAACAGGCGATTAACCGTAACCGTGCGGCAGGTTTGCCAACGGATTATTGGTCACTAAAACTGCCCCAAGAAACCATGAACTATGTCCCACGTTTTTTGGCTGTTGCTCAAATTATTAAAAATCCAAGTGCTTATGGCGTAAGTTTACCGCCAATTGCCAACCGTCCACACTTTCGTGAAGTGGCTGTAGGGCCTGCAAATTTAAATGAAATTGCATCTATTACCGGTTTAAGCCGTGCAGAACTCTATGCACTAAATCCCGGGCATCGTGGCGATGTGATTGACAGCAGTAGCCCAATGCGGATTTTAATTCCTGCGGATGTGAGTCCATCAGTTGATGCACGTTTGAAAAAATTACAATCAGGTGGTTCATCAGGTTATTGGGCAAGTAATTCAACTTATAACTTACCAAAAAATAATGTTGAAATAACACCGTCACGTGTTACTCCGCCGGAATTAAATAGTAAAACTTTTCAGCCCGCTAAAGTGACGCCACCTACGCTTAAAACACAGCCGACAGTGACAGCTTCTGCCAAACCACCTGTAGTCACTACAACGGTAACGCCGAGTGTTCCATCAGGAACGAAAGGCAAAACGCCAATAGGATCATCTGCTTTGGCTGCATTTGCATCGAATAGTGATATTCCAAGTGCGCCGCGTATTCCAGTCGCTGTAACACCTTCGATGCCTGTGAAAGCCGTATCTGTCGAGCCACCACTCAGCGCAAATGAGCGTGAGCAAATCATGGCGGCTATTAAAGCTGAAGGTGAGACCAAAACAGTCGATGAGGTATTAAAACCAGTAGCGACTAAAGCAGAACAAGAAGAAGTCGTTCAGGAAATTAAAGCTATTGCGCCGAAAGGCACTGAAATTGTCGATCCTTATGATGGCAAGATTAAGTTGACTGCGATTCAGACCAGCCAGTCGATTGCAGATCAACAAGGTAAAGAACTGACCAAAGGGTTCTCTTACCCGAAAAGCGTGGCTGAAAATACAGGTGCAGATTCCGAAGAAGCCAAACGCAACCAAGGTAAAAATGTCATTCGTACAGATTCTGAAATTGTAGTTGTACCACCTAAAGGTAAACGCAGTACTTATACAGTTTTGGCGGGCGACACATTAGCGTTGATCGCGATGAAAAATGGCGTGAATTGGCGTGATATTGCAGCTTGGAACCAAATTTCGCCAGATTCGACCTTGTATGTCGGTACGACCATCTATTTATATGATGCGAAACCGATTGTGCAAAATAATGAAGAATCGAAAGCTAAGCCTATCGCAGATAGCTATGTGGTGAAAGCAAATGACAGTCTTACAGCTGTTGCGAGTCAATTTGGTTTAAGTACGAAGCAACTCGCCGACTACAATGGTTTAACCACCACGAGTGGTTTATATGTTGGACAGAAATTATCCCTAAAAGAAACGCCTGCATCGAAAGCAAAATTGGAAGCTGATAAGAAAGCCGCTCAAGTTGTCGAAAAACCTGCAAAAGTTCAAACCAAATCCTACACGGTAAAACGTGGTGAATATCTAAAACTCATTGCAGATCGTTATGCGCTGTCAAATCAAGAGTTGGCAGATTTAACAACTGGCTTAACGGCTGGCAGTAGCTTGATGGTGGGGCAAAAAATTAATGTGCCATTACAAGCTGTAGCAGAAGTTGAGAAGCTCGAAAGCAAAGTCGTGAATCGCATTGAAAATGTCAAAGTTGATCCTGCGTATAAAGTTGAAAGCTATAAAGTGCAGCGTGGTGATACGCTTTACAGCATTGCGACGCAGTCAAAAATCAGTTTGTCAGAATTGGCGAGTCTAAATGATATGTCGGTAAATAGTGGGCTGATGGCTGGGCAAAGCATTAAAGTTCCTGCAAGTTCAACTGTTCCGGATACATATGTGGTGCAGTCTGGCGATACACTGACAGGCATTGCTAGTCGCTATGATTTAGGCATGGACTATGTCGCAAATTTAAATGGTATAGAGCGTAGTTCTGGTCTACGCGTTGGGCAGAAATTAAAATTAACAGGTGATGTCGCACCGGTTAAAGTAGAAACCAAAGCTGAGGCGACCAAAATTGAAAGCAAAACCAATACACGAACGAATTCCGTTGATGCGACCGATATTCATGTGGTGAAATCAGGTGAAACATTGGGTGTGATTGCGAAGAAATATCATCTTCAATTACGTTATTTAGCTGAATTAAATGGCCTAAATACCAATAGTGCGATTCGTGTAGGGCAGCGTTTAAAAGTAGATGGTGAACTACCTGCTGATGTAGCTAGTAAAGCAACTGAAACCAAAAAAACGGAAGCTAAATCCTCTACGAGCAATGTGAAACCAACAAATACTGAAAGCTATACTGTGAAATCAGGCGAGTCTTTAAATTCGATTGCTAGTCGGACAGGTTTAACTGTGGCAGCATTGGCTGAATTAAATAACTTGAACCCGCGTGCAGGACTGCGTGTCGGTCAAAATTTACAAGTCCCTAAAACTATTAGTGAATACCGTATTAAACGCGGCGATACGCTGATTGGTTTGGCAAGTCGCTATGGACTTGATACATCAAAACTCGCTGAAATGAATGATATGCAACCGTCTGCTCAGTTACGTATTGGTGACGTGATTAAAGTACCGAATTAAGCAACGACTACAGGGAGTTGTCAGTGATGTTGGTGTCGTTCAAATCAGCACATCAAGCTATTGGGATTTGTGTGCTTACTCTGTTCGGTCAAAGTGTGTGGTCTGCGATACAGACCACGCCTTATATTGCGATTCATAGCACACCCAAATATGACTCTGTCAAAGTCATGCCTTATGCCAATGCTTCTGCACCCAAAGGTGGATATTTAAGTACTTCATCAAATGGGACATTTGACAATTTAAACAGTATGAATGGTAAGGGCAGTGCGGCTGAGGGGGTAAATTATTTATTTGACTCCCTTATGGATAGCTCTTTAGATGAACCTGGCGTGATGTATCCATTATTAGCTGAGAAGGTAACGTTCGACCCCGATCATACGAATTTTGTCATTTATCACTTAAATCCAAAAGCACGATTTAGTGATGGTTCAGAACTCACTGCTGAAGATGTTAAATTTAGTTTTGATACTTTTCAGACCAAGTCAAACCCAGGTTTACAAATGTATTTGGCAGATTTAGATAAAACCCAAGTGTTATCTAAATATGAAGTCAAAATGACCTTTAAGTCGGGTAATAACGCTGAAATGCCATTAATATTGGCGCAAATGCCGATTTATTCCAAAAAAGATTGGGCAAAAAAAGATTTTACTAAAATTACTATGCAGCCGATTTTAGGTTCTGGCCCGTATTTACTTGATCGAATTGATTCTGGCCGTAGTATTAGTTTTAAGCGCAATCCTAATTATTGGGGACGTGATTTAGTGATTAATCGCGGACGATATAATTTTGATCATTTGAAATATGTCTATTACCGAAATTTAGATGTTGCTTTTGAAGGCTTTAAGTCTGGCCAATATACTTTGCATGAGGAATTTACAGCACGAAAATGGGTGACGGAATATAAGTTTCCGTCCATCACTGCAGGAATGGTGGTGAAGTATCGTGATAAGCATGAAAATCCAATTGCAACTCAAAGTTTTGTATTTAATACGCGTCGATCGCCGTTTAATGATATTCGTTTTCGACAAGCTTTAACCTATGCTTATGATTTTGAATGGCAAAATAAAGCTCTGTTTTATGGTCAATACCAGCGCCTACAAAGCTATTTTTCAAATAGTGAGTTAGAAGCTAAAGGGGTACCCTCAGATGCTGAAATGCAAATTTTAAAACCATTGTTAACGAAATTAACCCCTTTAGAGCGTAAAGGGGTGTTATCAAACTGGAAATATCCCGTTTCGGATGCTAGTGGATTTAATCGAAATAATTTATTGACTGCTCGTCAGCTATTAATAAATGCTGGTTATCGATTTAAAAATGGTCAATTATTAGACCGACATGGTCAAGCCATTCGTATTGAATTTCTCATTCACCAAGATGGCTTACAGCGAACATTAATGCCTTTTGTGCGCAATATGAAACGTTTAGGTGTGACTGTAAACATTCGCCAAGTGGACGTGCCTCAATATATAGAACGGATGCGTTCGAAAGACTTTGATATGACAACAAATGTTATGCCACAGTCGCTCAATCCGGGTAATGAGCAAGCGCAATTTTGGGGAAGTGCATCGGCAGATCAGCCTGGCAATTACAACTATGCTGGCATTAAAAGTCCGATCATTGATGAAGTCATACAACAGGTGATTCGGGCACCAAATCGTGAACAATTGGTGGTGCGTACCAAAGTATTGGATCGATTATTAAGAGCTGGGTATTATCAAATTCCAACCTATGGTAAAGGTGAAAAATGGTTTGCGTATTGGAATATGTATCAACAGCCAAAAGTAAAACCAAAATTATCAACAGGTATTGATTATTGGTGGAGTAATGAAGCGCAATCGAAAAAAGTTGCAAACTATTTGCGCCAACAATAAATACTAATGAATGACAGGGAATGTTAAAGCAACATGGGCACATATATTTTAAAAAGATTGCTCCTGATTATTCCAACATTGTTTTTCATTTTACTGATTAACTTTGTCGTGATTCAGATTGCACCGGGAGGACCTGTTGAACAAGCCATACAGCAAGCTGAGTCCTTTCAAGGTATGGGAAACACAGGTGGTGGTGAAACTGCGACGACAGGCAGTAAATACCAAGGTGCTAAAGGCCTCAGTGAAGAAATGGTGGCAAAAATCGAAGCGCAATATGGTTTCGATAAACCATTATTCGAACGTTTTTGGCTCATGTTAAAGGGCTATGTGACGCTAGATTTTGGTACCAGTTTCTTTAAAGATAAGCCTGTGACCCAGCTACTTTGGGAAAAGCTGCCTGTATCCTTATCCCTTGGCTTATGGAGTACCTTGCTGATCTATATGGTGTCTATTCCATTAGGCATTAAAAAAGCCCGTCAACATGGTCTGTTATTTGATAAAAGTACGTCTATTTTATTGGCTATCGGCTACGCCATTCCTGCTTTTGCCTTTGCCATTTTACTCATTGTATTTTTTGCAGGTGGTTCATATTTTCAGTGGTTTCCTCTACAAGGTTTAGTTTCAGAGAATTTTGCTGAGTTAAGTGTATTTGGCAAAATTTCAGATTATTTTTGGCATATGGTGTTGCCTTTGTTTGCTATGGTAATTGGTGGTTTCGCTGGCTTAACTTATCTGACCAAATACTCTTTTATGGAAGAATTAAATAAGCAATATGTTCTTGCTGCTCGTTCTAAAGGTTTGACCGAATCACGTGTGCTGTATGGGCATGTATTTCGTAATGCAATGCTCATTGTTATTGCTGGTCTACCAGAAGCATTAATTGGCATCTTCTTTGTGGGAAATCTATTTATTGAAATTATTTTCAATCTAGATGGTCTGGGGTTATTAGGATTTGAAGCCATTGTACAGCGTGATTATCCAGTGATTTTTGGCACCTTGTTTATTTTTACCTTGATGGGGCTGATATTAAGATTAATCAGTGATGTCATGTATCAAATGATTGATCCACGAATTAATTTTGATTCGCAGGGGGCAAAATAATGTCTCCGATCATGCAAGCACGTTTTCAACGTTTTAAAGAAAATAAATTAGGCTTTACATGCTTTATCAGCTTTGCCTTGATTTTTATGTTGTCATTAGCTGTCGAGTTTATTGCCAATGATAAACCGCTCTTGGTCAAATACGATGATTCTTTATACGTTCCCGTATTAAAAAGTTATCCAGAAACTGCTTTCGGTGGCGTATTTGAAACTGAGGCAGATTATAAAGATCCTGTGGTACAGCAACTGATTGATGATAAAGGATGGGCTGTATGGCCACTGATTAAATTTTCCTATCAAACACCGAATTTAGAGTTGGCTGTGCCTGTGCCATCTGCACCGACTGCACAAAATTGGCTCGGTACCGATGACCAAGGGCGTGATGTGCTCGCACGTATTTTATATGGACTACGTGTGTCGCTCTTGTTTGGTTTTGCATTAACTTTTGCTTCAGCCATATTGGGCATCATGGTTGGGGCGATACAGGGCTATTATGGTGGCTGGGTAGACCTCATTGGTCAACGGATTTTAGAAGTCTGGGGCGGACTACCGATGCTATTCATGGTGATGATTTTGGTCAGCATGTTTACTCCGAGTGTGTATTGGCTCTTTGTCATTATGCTGCTGTTTGGCTGGCCCACTTTGGTCGGCTTGGTTCGTGCAGAGTTTTTGCGTGCTCGTAATTTTGATTATGTCCGTGCAGCACGGAGTCTTGGCGTTACAGATAGCACCATTATGTTTCGGCATATCTTACCAAATGCGATGAGTTCCAGTCTTTCACAGCTACCTTTCATGCTCACGGCAAATATTACGGCACTGACAGCCTTAGATTTCTTAGGTTATGGCTTACCGCCTGATGCCGCGTCCTTAGGTGAGTTATTGCTTCAAGGGAAAAACAATCTGAATGCACCATGGCTTGCCTTATCGGGGTTTTTTACCTTAGCGATCGTGCTGTCTTTATTGATTTACATTGGGGAGGCGACACGTGATGCATTCGATCCTAGACGTCAATAATCATCAAGTTAATGTACCTCCCATCGTATTAGCGGTTGAACATTTACATATTTCCCATGCAGCACAGGTCTTGGTTGAAGACCTGAATTTTAATTTGCATGCAGGTGAAACGATAGCCATTGTTGGAGAAAGCGGTTCTGGTAAATCGATTAGCAGCCTAGCTATACTCGGTTTGTTGCCAAGTGATCTGCAGGTCACAGGCAGCGTCAGCCTGAATGGACAGAATATTCTTGGACTGAGTCCTGAGCAGCATCGAAACATTCGTGGACAGAAAATTGCCATGATTTTTCAAGAGCCGATGACGGCCTTAAATCCCTTACATCGTGTGGAAAAGATTGTTGGTGAGTCATTGTTGTTACAGGGATGGTCGAAGGCAAAAACACGACAGCGCGTTATAGAATTATTAAATGATGTGGGTATTCCTGATGCTGAAGATAAGTTAAGGCGCTATCCACATGAATTATCAGGCGGGCAGCGGCAACGTGTCATGATTGCCATGGCATTGGCCTTAGATCCTGATATTTTAATCGCTGATGAGCCAACCACGGCTTTAGATGTCACTTTGCAGGTGCAAATCTTAAATTTATTAAAGTCGCTACAACAGCAGCGCAATATGGCGATGATATTAATTAGCCATGACCTGAATTTGGTCAAGCGCTATGCCGAACATGTGATTGTGATGAATCGTGGGCAAGTGGTGGAGCAAGGTGGTGTTCAGGAAATTTTTGAGCAGCCGAAGCAGGCGTATACCAAAAATTTATTAGACCATGATTTTGGTTCAGCAATACAGGTTTCGCAAACGCAGACACTTTTAGAATTACGCCAGTTAGGAGTGAAGTTCCCAGTCAAACAAGGCTTATTGAACCGCATTAAAAATTATGTCGTTGCGGTAGAAGCTTTGGATTTAACAGTGGCTGAAGGTGAGTCGATCGGTATTGTTGGTGAGAGTGGTTCAGGGAAAAGCTCTTTAGCACTGGCTATTGCTCGGCTCATAGAAAGTGATGGTGAAATTATGTTAAATCAACACGCCATCAATCAACTTTCAGAAAAACAGCTCAGACCTTTACGTCGTGAATTTCAAATCGTCTTTCAAGATCCATTCAGTAGTTTAAATCCACGGCTCAATGTAGAGCAAACCATTGGCGAAGGTCTGGCCTTACAGCATTTATCTGCAAATGAAATTGTACAGCGTATAGATGAAGCTTTGCAGAAAGTCGAATTAGCCAGCTCATTTAAGCAGCGTTATCCACATGAATTATCGGGTGGGCAACGGCAGCGAGTTGCCTTGGCGCGTGCGTTGGTATTACGTCCTAAATTATTGATACTCGATGAACCTACATCGGCACTTGATCGGACGACACAAAAAGCTATCGTGAAGCTACTACGGCGTTTGCAGCAAGAATATAATATGAGTTATTTATTTATCAGTCACGATTTACACGTGGTCAAAGCCTTGTGCCAAAAAGTGTTGGTACTGCGACATGCCAAAGTCATGGAGTTTCAAGACACTGAAGATCTATTTGCACGACCACAAACGGACTATACCCGTAAATTAATTGAAGCCAGCCAATACTAAAATCAAACTTATGGATATTTTGACAAGTGTCATTGTCAAAATATCCTTGACCTTTAGAAAATAATAATTAGAGTAAATACTCAGGACTTATTATTTCATTTTGGACATTGTCATGAGCCATTTAGCTGAAAGCTTTAAAATTCGTAATACCACATTTAAAAATCGCATCATTAAAGGTGCAATGAGTGAAGCATTGGCCAATACCGCAGGCCAACCCAATCACTTACATTTTGGATTATATGAAGCTTGGGCGAAGGGTGGTTTAGGCTGTGCCATTACGGGTAATGTCATGGTGGATTTTCGTGCTAAAAATGAGCCTGGGGTTGTTGTCGCTGAAACTGAGCGAGATTTAGCACAATTAACACAGTGGGCTGAGCTAGGCAAGAAGCACGGCATGGTGCAATTGGTTCAACTTTCACATCCGGGCCGCCAATGTCCAAAAGGTTTAAATAAAGAAACGGTTGCACCGTCTGCTGTGCCATTTAGTCCGATGTTAGCCACAACGTTTGGAACACCGCGCGAACTTCGTGAAGATGAAATTTTAGATATCATTCAGCGTTTTGCACGTGCCGCACACATTTGTGAAAAGGCAGGCTTCGAAGGCGTGCAATTGCATGGTGCGCATGGTTATTTAATTAGTCAGTTTTTGTCGCCACTGACCAATAAACGTCAAGATCAGTGGGGCGGTTCAAATGAAAATCGCATGCGCTTTTTGCTTGAAATCTATAAGGCAGTTCGCGCAGCGACGACCGATGATTTTATCATTTCGGTCAAACTGAATTCTGCTGATTTCCAACGCGGCGGAATTAGCGAAGCAGATGTGATTGAGGTCTTTAAGGCAATCGATGCCGCAGGGATTGATATGATTGAAATCTCGGGTGGTTCCTATGAAGCGCCAGCGATGGCGGGTGCTAAAGAAGAAAAACGTAAAGCCAGTACCATTGCTCGTGAAGCTTATTTCCTCGATTTTGCGGACAATATCCGTAAAGAAGTGAAATGCGCGTTAATGGTTACCGGCGGGTTTAGAACCGTGCAAGGCATGAATGCTGCACTAGACAGTGGAGCTTGTGATTTTATTGGTATTGCACGTCCTTTCGCTGTAGAAGTCGATTTGGCTGATCGTTTATTGGCGGGGCAGGATGTTCGTTACGGTGTGGACAAAATTAAAACTGGCATACCGATGATTGATAAAATGGCGATTATGGAAATTATTTGGTATGCCGCTCAGTTTAAATCGATTGGTGAAGGCAAACAGCCAAATCCTAAACTTTCACCCTTAAAAGTGTTTTTTAAATATCTTAAAGGAAATTTAACAGCGGTCATTAAAGGGCAAGTCAATTCACGTAAGTCGGCTTAATCAATCATTGAATTATTAGAATAAGGGCAATCGGCATACATCCATGTTATGGTTGCCTTTATTCATATCAATATTGCTTACAATAAAAATGTCTAAAATTTTAATATTAATAGTCATTCTTTCGGGGCTCAGTTCTGCCCTCTATGCCCAGTCCGTATTTCAGACGGGGGATATCATTTTTCATATCTCAAAGTCACAGCAAAGTTTAAGCATTCAAAAGGCCACACATTCGCCCTATAGTCACATGGGCATGATCGTAAATAAAAATAACCAAACCTGGGTGCTCGAAGCTATTCAACCTGTGCAATATACCGCTTAAAATCAATGGATCACGCGTGGGGAGAATGCTCACTATGTCGTAAAAAGGCTCAAACAACCCTTAAATGTGCCGCAGAAAACGAAGTTGGTACAACATGCAGAAAAGTACTTGGGCAAACCCTATGATATATATTTTGAATGGGATGACCGTGCAATTTACTGTTCTGAAATTGTTTGGAAAGCTTATCAGCATGCTTTAGGAATCGAACTTTCTCCATTACAACAACTGAAACAATTTGATTTAAAACAAAATGAAGTCCAGCGTCTAATGCGGCAGCGCTATGGTCAAAATATTCCGCTGAATGAGCAGGTGATTGCCCCTAAGGCCATTTATGATTCAAAACTTTTAAAAGAAATATTTAGAAATTAAGGCAATAAAAAAGCCCAAGTCGCAATGCTTGAGCTTTTTAATGAGTGATTAAAACCAACTCGAATATGGCGTCCCTACGGGGATTCGAACCCCGGGTACCGCCGTGAAAGGGCGATGTCCTAGGCCTCTAGACGATAGGGACAGTACAGAAAGCAAATTTTAAAACCGTTTATTTCAGTCTAAGTTTTTAGACTAAATAATGGCGTCCCTACGGGGATTCGAACCCCGGTTACCGCCGTGAAAGGGCGATGTCCTAGGCCTCTAGACGATAGGGACTTAATAAAATGTACTTCTGAAAATTGGCGTCCCTACGGGGATTCGAACCCCGGTTACCGCCGTGAAAGGGCGATGTCCTAGGCCTCTAGACGATAGGGACGTTTCAGAGGTGGGCGTATATTAGGGTGAAAATCGGGGGGTGTCAAACGCTTTTCTATAAATAAATTCAGTTTTTGTTGTTGAGTGCATAAAATTAAAACAATTTGCTAAAAATGTTTGAAAAATACATTATTTATGTCGGTTTTTTCAACACTTGTAAGATTGTAGCAATAACTTCTGGATGCGTTAAATATCCAGCAATATCGTGTGGGTGTTCAATCGATGTCTGAATTTGCTGGTTGATAATGGCGGGTTGAAAATCAAATGGTGCCTGACTCAGTGGAAAAGCGCTGAGAAAATCATCATGTGAATAAAAGTTTAACCAATCGCCTGAAATTGCATCAGGTCGCTGTAAAGGCTGAGGTAAGTGGGCTTGGATGACACGAAAAGCCAAAGGTGAGCCCAAGGTGATAAAGCGCTGTATGTTGAGTTCAGGATGTAACAGTAAAAAATGATACGCAATCACGCTACCTAGCGAATGTGCAATCAACAGGGTGGGTTTCGTTTGATGTAATTGCTCATGCAGACGAGTATGAACTGCCTGAATAAAGTGTGGATTGGATAAATAGAGATAAGTTTCGACCAAAAATTTATGCAAAAGTGTGGCATGTAATTTTGGGAAATAATTCATTAAAACTGCAAAATCGCGTAGGACAAGATCTTTGCCAAGTGCAGTGATCGATTTGAATGATTGGCTTAATCCAATAGCATCATTGAGGGTGATGTCAGGTAGATTATTTTGTACAGCATGATGCTCAAGTACTTTTGGTGATTTTTCTGGGAGTTCAGTGCGATGGATAAACGGAAAATGTGGCCACGTTTGAGGTGTCAAGGTGCTGGCTTGAAGCATATTCTGCAAATGATAACGCGTGAGTAAGTCTCCATAAAAAGGCATGCGCATATGGTGCTGTATATACGATAAAAAAGTCTCTTGATGGCTTTGCTTTAAGCCTTGAGACAACAGTGCAAGCCAATGCTGTTCGAGCGTACGTGCAGTTTGTTGTTGTTGATTCATGCCATGGATAAAGATGATCTGCATATTGCACCTCATCGACGGACCAGTTTTTATTCTACTTTTATTAAAATATAGCCATAAAAAAAGAGCAACCGAAGTTACTCTTTTATCGTGTTTGGTATGACAACGCAGATCAATCTTTGTTGTGATACAAGGTGTAGTAGCTGATATAACACGCCACAATGAAGATCATACAGCAGATAAAGCCAGTTAACATTTCTGGGTCAAATACCATACTAATACAGGTAATAAGACAGAATACAAAACCGAGTATCGGCACGATTGGGAAGAGTGGTGCAGCAAAAGCTAAATCTTTTGCAGTTTTGCCTTCTTTATACCACTGACGGCGGAAGTTGAATTGGCTTAAACAAATACTCATCCATACCACCACCATGGTAAATGCCGCGACACCTAACAAGTTTTTGAAGATGGTTTCTGGTGCAAATTGCTCAGAAAGTAAGCCCGGCATACCACCGATCATGGTCACAATCACGGCAACATAAGGAATACCCCGCGAGTTCACTTTAGAGAACACTGCAGGTAATTGCTTACTATAGGACAATGACCACATCATTCGAGATGCAGCAAATAAACCTGAGTTTGCAGCAGAAAGTAGGGCTGTGATAATCACAAAGCGGATAATGTCTTCTGCATAAGGAATACCAATGTGCTGGAATACCGTTACGAAAGGTGAACTACTTACACCTTCGGCAGATAAGCCGGCCTCTTGGTGTGGTAATAGTGCAGTAATAACAACAATGGTACCCACAAAGAAAATCAATAAGCGGAAAATCGCCGTGTTAATGGCTTTAGGCACATTTTTCGCTGGATCTTTGGTTTCACCCGCAGCAACACCAATCAGTTCAGTACCTGAGAATGCAAAGTTAACAATCAACATTGTAGCGAAGATTGGGAACAAACCTTCAGGGAACCAGCCTTGTGCAGTGAGGTTGCTAAACAGCGGTGCAGCTTCATAGCCTTGATAGCCTAAAACACCAAAAATGGCCAATAGACCTAAAATAATAAAGGCTACAACGGTAATCACTTTGACTAAAGCTAGCCAAAATTCAGATTCAGCAAACCATTTGGTTGAAATCATATTCAAGCAGAATACAAAAGCACCAAAGATTAAGGTCCACATCCACATAGAGCTGTCTGGGAACCATTCCTGCATTAAAAGTGCAGCAGCGGTAAATTCAGTTCCTAGCGTTACTGACCATGTCAGCCAATAGAGCCAAGTGATGGTATAACCCGTACCCGGTCCGATATAGCGTTTAGCATAAGCGCCAAATGAACCAGATTCTGGCATATGTACAGCGAGCTCGCCTAAGCAAAGCATCACCATATAGGCGATAATACCGCCTAAAAAATACGAAATAATGGCACCTACAGGCCCCGTTTGTGCAATGACTTCACCCGAACCAAGAAATAAACCAGTACCGATTGCGCCGCCAAGCGAAATCATCACCAGATGTCGAGTACTCATAGCGCGTTTTAACGGCGCAGAATTGCCCTGATGCGAAGCATCATTCGGAGAATGTGATGACTGCATAGAGAAAAAGGAGAATCAAATAATGAAGCGAGTAATTGTAGAGAAGAATGCAATGATGATGCAATCAATTAATATAAATTATAGATAAATAAACTTTAAGTTTGTCAGAACTGACAGAAGAATTGGCGTCCCTACGGGGATTCGAACCCCGGTTACCGCCGTGAAAGGGCGATGTCCTAGGCCTCTAGACGATAGGGACGTTTTGAGGTGGGTGTATAGTACATAGCCCATCTATATTTGTCAAAATAGAGTTTCATTGTTATATTCTAAATGTATATAAATGAAACAAAAACAGAATTTTTTTAATGAAAAATAATTTTAATGAGTTTATTTCTGGAATTTTATTTGAAATCAATCAATTTAATGTGGGCAAAGTCCATGAAAGATTCTATATAGTTTTATTGAATTATTTGCATTGGTTTGAAGTTTATCCAAATAATTTTTCTTCGTATATCAGTAAATCAGAGTTTGAAAGAATTATTGATGAACTTTTATTTAGGGATTTAGATGGGGAAAGTAGAATTACGTACAATCATCTTAAATCTTTAGATGATTCTCATTATTTTTTAGATATCCAGAGCTTTTTTAAATTATATCTAATCTTAAAGGTTCGAAGATATCAGTTGTCTAGTGATGATGTAGAACTTGAAAAATTAGAAAAAAAATTGGATGTATGTTTTGAGCCAATGTTGTGGAGTAAAGACAAACAAGATTTATTGGTTATTAATCGTGATTTTCCTGAATTTAAAAAACAGATGAATTCAAGTCGGGTGCTTTTGCCACTTTCATTAATAGTTTTTAACTTTACTTTTGTTGAATTAATATCTAATACAAGTTTGAGAGTATCTATCCAAATATTTCTAGCAATAGTAGCTGCGTGTCTTTTAGCTAATGTTTCTAAAGGTGCAAAATCCGAAAAGGACTCATTGGAGTTGAAAGTATGGGATTATATCTTGGTGTTGAGCGAGAATAAAAATTCATTAACGAAAAGCAGTTGAACGATTTCCTTAAATTATAGTCTGTACAGTGGTTTTTGTGGATTAAACTGCTCCCACAAATCATTTTTGAATTTATATGGAAACCCTAATTTTTCTCTCATAGGGAAGAGAAATAGTTTCATAAAAAAAGGTGGCTAATGAGCCACCTTAGCTATTTTATTTATCGTGATATAACCAATAATAACCTGCATAACACGCTGCCATAAAGATCAGACAGCCAATAAAGCCAGAAAGCATTTCAGGATCTGCAGCCATACTTAAACCTGTTGCGGTACAGCAGACAAAGCCAAGAATTGGAACCAGCGGGAACCATGGTGTACGGAATTTAAGCTCTGAAACGGTATGACCTTGTTTCAGCCATTGGCGACGGAAGTTAAATTGACTCCAGCAAATACTCATCCACACGATCACCATGGTGAAGGCAGCAACCCCCATCAAGTTCTTGAAGATGACATCTGCCCCAAATTGTTCTGACAATAGACCCGGTAAACCACCAATCATAGTGACCAATACAGCAATATAAGGCACACCAGTTTTGCTTAATTTGCCGAAAGCACGTGGTAATTGTTTTTGTGCGGACAGCGCCCACATCATACGTGATGCAGCATATAAACCAGAGTTAGCTGTAGACAGTAAAGCCGTAATAATGACGAAACGAATTAAGTCTTCTGCATAGGGAATGCCCATCAGGTTAAATACGGAAACGAATGGACTGCTACTTAAGCCGCCATGTCCACCGACATTTAAACCTGCATCGGTATAGGTCAACAGTGAACTGATGACGATAATAGTGCCGACAAAGAAAATGATTAAGCGCCATACCGCAGCATGAATGGCTTTAGGCACATTCTTTTCAGGGTTTTCAGTTTCACCTGCAGCGATACCAATCATCTCCGTACCATTAAAGGCAAAGTTCACGATCAATAGCGTGGCAAACAGAGGGAACAAACCATTTGGCAGCCAACCATGTTCTGTCAAATTGTGGAACATTGGAGCTGATTCATAGCCTTGGAAAGGTACGAAACCAAAGATGCAGGCAAAACCAAGGATGATGAAAATCAACACTGTTGCAACTTTCACCATTGATAACCAAAATTCTGACTCTGCAAACGCACGTGTAGAACTTAGATTAGAGATCAGTACGCCAGCTGCAAAGATCAGTGTCCATAACCAAATAGAGGTTTGTGGAAACCATTCCTGCATCAAAATAGCCGCCGCAGTAAATTCTGTACCTAAGGTGGCAGACCAGCCCAACCAGTACATCCAAGACACCATATAACCGGTACCCGGGCCAATATAATTAGTCGCAAAAGCACCAAAAGAGCCAGAAACAGGTAAATGTACGGCAAGTTCACCCAAACAGAGCATGACCATGTAGGCAATCAAACCGCCAATAATATAGGCAAGAACAGCGCCTAAAGGCCCAGCTTGTGAAATAACTTCACCTGAACCCATAAACAAACCAGTACCAATTGCACCACCAAGTGAGAGCATCACAAGGTGTCGAGTCGTCATCGCACGTTTAAGCGATGGACTTTTACCTTCAGCAGACGAGTGTTGCGAAGGTTCAGAGGGAGATTGCATAGTGAAAAGAAAATTGAATGAAAGGTATATTTTATGATTGAATGCAGTGAAATGATTGATAAATCGAATTTTTCTTATAATGTAATAATACTGATCTAAAATTTAAATCTTTAGCACTGACCATTGGATTAATGGTCAGGAGTTTGATACTCAGCTTCAGAAGTTGCAGGTACTTGAGTTTGTTCAGCTACAGGGGCTTTGTTGTCATCGCGGCTCACAATATACAGATAGAGTGCA
This sequence comes from Acinetobacter sp. YH12152, assembly GCF_013418285.1. Taxonomy (NCBI): domain Bacteria; kingdom Pseudomonadati; phylum Pseudomonadota; class Gammaproteobacteria; order Moraxellales; family Moraxellaceae; genus Acinetobacter; species Acinetobacter sp. YH12152. The sequence continues at coordinate 21,999 of NZ_VPCH01000025.1, read as the reverse complement.
GATGGAAATAAGATGGCTAAAACCAAGAGCAACTTTTTAAACATAGGGTATTCTTACATCAAAATAGATCAAGCTGAAGTATAAACAAAACCAGTCAGGCTGTAATTAATTAAAGTTTACGGTTTTTCTGTTCTAGATTGGATAGGATGACTTGGTAAATGTCGGGGTAGTGTTGTTTAAAGTTCCGTTGTTGCATGATTGTGATGGTTGAAGCATTTGGCTCGATACCCAGTTTTAAAATTTTTTGGGTTAAAGCGAGTTGAGGGGAGCGACCATCAAAATGTGTATTTAGTAAGTTACCATCGGTATATTTTACTGTGAGTCCGATATTCAGGAGATAATCAAAAACATCAGGCAAACCAAAACCGGCAGCTTTGTAGAGTAAATTATATGTTTCTGCACGATAGCCACGGCCGTATGTTTGATGTGTTTTTAATAATCCTAATGCATTATAAAATTCTAATTTGGCAATAATTTCTTGTTCATTAATAGAACCATCGCCATTTTTTAAAGTCCTATTGATGGTATTAAAAGTGACATCGTTTGAGCTGGGTTTGCAATTAGCAGCAATCAGTCGCTTGATATCTTGAAGTGGAAGTATAAGATGCGCTGTGTCACACATTTTTTTAACTTCTTTATTTTTCATTTTACTGCTTTGAATATTTTTATTTTCAAATTCCTGCACTATGGCTGACCAACCATATATGTTTATAAATTTATAATAACGAGATGCATCATTTGTCATCCCTTTGATCTTTTTAAAGTCTTGAATGTTTTTCACTGATGGTGCATTGGTAGAGAGATTTTGTGGTAATGGAGCATTTGCAAAGCAATGCATACTCATTAGCAGGCAGCTGGTAATAACGATGTTTTTCATGGTTTGTGTGCTTTTAATAAATTGTAAACGTCAGGATATTTGGTTGAAAAGTCATTCTGTTCCATTTGTTTATAAACGTTACTATTGGGCTCGATTCCTGCATTCAGTAGTTTTTGAACCAAACTCACAGAAGGGTTACGGCCTTTGATATTGTCTAAAATTAAATTACCATCCACGCCCGTGTAATCGACTCCAATACTCAGCAAATAATCAGAAACGTCTTCTAGTCCCCAACCAATTGCTTTAGATTGCAACGAGCTTTTTTCTTCATACGGGCCAAATTTATACGTAACGTGTGTTTGTAAAACATTTTCCGACTTATAGAGCTTTAATTTTTCAATGATTTCGTTTTGATCTATTTTGCCTTCTGCATTGGTTAATGCGCCATTAATAATCATAGAGGATGAACGGCCATTGAGTGGTTTGCAATTTGCTTTAAATAATCGTTTGGTTTGATCGGCAGTACTTAGACTCAGTGCAATTTCGCAAAGTTTTTCTTTTTCCCCTTTAGGCATTTTGCTTTTAAGGATGGTTCCATTTTCAAAATCACGAACGATTGACTCCCAACCGTATTTGCTTGCTGTTCGGTAATACTGTATTGCTTCTTCGCTCAATTTTTTTGGTTTTTTCGCTTGTATTTGAGAGTCATGATCGTTGGTTTCGGGAATATAAGATTCTTGGTCATCATTCAATGCTGTTTGATTTGTATGATTGGCATCGTGCTCAACAGTATTTGAAGGATTTGTCGGTAGGCTGGATTCGGGTCTAAAAATGTAGATGAAGATACCGAGACATACTAGGCACAGGCCAAAGAGTAAGATTATTTTTTTCATGTTTTAGTCTATTTTAAAATGAATCAAGAGCGTTTTTAAGGCGCTCTTGATAGGGAAGATTAAAATTTAAATGTGACATCAGCAATGAACTGTCGCCCAATTTCAGATCTAAGTCTGTTGGTCGACTCACTAATACCTGGGGTGGTATAGATATTATGTCGATTGGTAATATTGTTAATGGTTAAACCGAATATTGCTTTGAGATCTTTAGCGAAATTGAAATCATAAGTGGTACGCATATCCCAACTAAATCGAGGTCTAATCGTATCTGTAGCATAGGCTTCCAACAGGACACCATCATGCTCAACTTTGTTTTTTAGTTTATACGTATCTTTATATTCAGATTTGTAGCTTAAGAAGTTATTAATCTTTAATGGTAAATTTGAAAACTCAATGTCCCAACCAAAACGAGCAGTCCAAGGCTGATTGAAATTTTCAACAGGACGTTCATTAAATTGGATGAGGCTGCCGTTAAAGATAATATCACGATCTTCAGCAGCCGTATTACTGTTAACGTTATATGACTCAGAATAGTCTAAATAATTTTTTTCTGATTCAGTGTAATCAAAGCCAAAGTTAAACCCGTGCAGAGAGTTTTTATATACGACTGGCAGCGTATTTCTGAGTGTGAGTGTGTAAATGTCAGCTTTTGCTTTACCACTATTGCTATATTCAAAATGATCGATGGTGTTGCTGGTTGTTGGATCAATAAAACGATTTTTTGTGATTTCATCTTTGCTATCGCGATTCACCCATTTCAAACCAAGGTTCCAGTTTTTAACTTGGCTATTAATGGCAAACACAATTTCGTCAGCATAAGGGGTGTTTAAATTTGAGCGCAGAACATTAGAGCTGGCTAATGTTAAATCGGATAAACCTGTTTGAGTCCAATAGTCTTCAGTTTGATTTTTTGTGCGTTTTAAATGTATTCCAAAAATGCAGGCTGATCTTGCAGTTCAGTGGCTAAGGTATAGTTTGCATAATATCGATTCCATCCCGTAGTGAAGGACAGAAGATCATTTTTTAGCGGTTTATAGTTAAAGGCAGTACGTGGCGCAATATTTAAATTTTTCGACAAGCTATCATAATCTGCACGTAAACCTAAACGCGCTGAAAAATGATCCCAAGTCGATGTGTTTTCAATAAAGGTATGCACACGTTGTTGGTCAATATTAACTTTACCTTTTTGATAATACTTACCATTAGTTTGGTATTGGCCTTGATTGTTATTTTCATCCGTTGCTTCATCACAAAGAATATCACCTGCCGTACAGCTAATGCCTGAACTAGAAGTAAAAGTCTTAGGCTGATTATACATATAGGCATCGTTAGGACGTTCCCATGCGACTTTAGAATAGTCATAGCCCATACCAAAGCTTAATTGTTGCATGCTGTTGCCAATATGAACGGTATCAAACACATTTTTTAGACTATACGAAAATGTATCTTGGTGTAATTCAATATCACTACTTGTGGCACCTTCACCAGGATTGGAACTCCAGTTTTTAGTTGGTGTTTGCTTCCAAAGAATGCCGGTAGTTGAATCATTTTCACGTGCTTGGCTTAGCGTTTGATAGCTAATATTTTGTTTTAATGTTGAATTATTGAGTTTACTTTCTAATTCACCAAAAAATGTCAGCGTTTCTGTATTGCTAATACTTTTTGAATTTATTCGCTTATCAACGAAATTTAGACTGTCCAAATCCCCTAAATCAAATCCAAACTTCGCTTTGGATGTGTCCGAAGGTGTGTAAAAAAGGGTAGTCCCTAAGTTGATATTATTACGCTCACTTTTGACTTTACTGCGATCTTCTAAACCACTCATTACTGGTACGATAGATTCACGTTTAGAGGCATAACTATTGATGCCCCATTGTTCAGAGAGTTTGCTGTATAGGTTCAGGCTTAGGCCGTGTTTTTTATATTCTTTATTATTTGATGATGTTGGATCTTCAAACTCTGCAGCTTCTTCTTCATCGGTAAAATGATAACGTGACCAATCACTTTCCGTGTAGTCGTAAGTAAGGGAGCCGTGGATTTTGCCAATTTCAGTATTTGGGGCACAAGTTTCAGCATTAACTACACCACCTGTAAATTCGCCGTATGCTGCAGAAACATTACTATCGATCAATTCTAATTTACAAATTAAATCGGTATTTAGGGCCATCCCTTGTGAGCCACCATCAAGCTTGCCTGAATAGGAGTCGCCACTTGCCAGAGGGTCAATGTTATTGGTGGTATTGACGCCGTTAATTACAAATTTATTTCGGTAAGTTTGCGCGCCATTAATAGAAATCTCGGATGATCGTAGCTCAGCCTGTGAATCTGCAGAACGTTGTTCACGGCTAAACTGCACATTTGGATTAACTTTTAAAAAGTCTGTGATATTTTTCGAGCTATTCGGCGTTTTTTCTAAATCTTCTTTGGTGTAGACGGTTTTACCTACTTCTTGTTTGGCTTTGACTTCAACTTCAATCGGCGTCATTTTGAGGTTATTGCTTTGAATAACTTGAGTTGAATCAATTTCATTGGCATAAGCTTGAGATGCTAAAGCAGTCAAAATTGCGATATTAAGAGGAGAATAGGCAAAGCGCATGGCTGTCAATAATTATGCAGATAAAAACGATAGCGATTATCATTAACTTTACAAAAATAATCAATAGAAATGAGAATTATTTGCAATAGGTGTTTTTTTAATACACAGCGATTTCAGTGAATGAAAATTTTAACTAATCAGTAGAGGTGGTGATGTGTATTCAATAGACTTGAATATTCAGCTTGGAGAAAGTCTGAATAAAAATTGGCGTCCCTACGGGGATTCGAACCCCGGTTACCGCCGTGAAAGGGCGATGTCCTAGGCCTCTAGACGATAGGGACGTTTAGAAGATGGCGGTATCTTATTGATCCGCCATCATAGTGTCAAGTAGGTGAGGGCCGAGTTTGTTCAAAATATAACAGAACAGTTCAGCGGTCTTCTGAGTATCGTAAAGTGCAGAATGTGCTTCTTTGCCATCAAACTCAATACCAGCTTGAATACATGATTTTGCCAGCACAGTTTGTCCAAACATTACAGCGCTCAAAGTCACTGTATCGAATACGGAAAAACTATGGAAAGGATTTTGATTTTTTGTTCCTGTACGTGCAATCGCTGCCTGTACAAAACCTAAGTCAAAATGGGCATTATGACCAACTAAAACCGCGTGTGTGCAGTTTTGTTGACGACGTACTTCATTCACTGACTTAAAAATACGTTTTAATGCTGATTTCTCATCTTCAGCCATGGCCATACGCATCGGATTAAATGGATCTACACCAATAAAATCCAGTGAGCGACGGTCAAGGTTGGCACCTTCAAACGGATTGATATGTGCATGGTGGGCTTCACCCGGTACAAAATTACCTTCTGCATCATACACAATAGGAATAGCTGCAATTTCCAGTAAGGCATCGGTCTGTGAATTAAAACCTGCTGTTTCGACATCGACAACAACAGGTAGGAATCCACGGAAACGTTGACCAATGACTGGTCGAGTTTCATCTGTCACACTTTTCTCCATTGGATGGTCTTACCCGCATACAACGGAATAATTTTTTCGCCATCCAAGTAGTCTAAACTTTCAGGGATCACTTGATCTTCTTTTACCAAGGTAATGGTATTGGTATTTCGAGGGAGTCCGTAGAAGTCTGCACCAAAGTGGCTTGCAAAACCTTCTAAACGGTCGATTTTACCGACTTGATCAAATGCTTGAGCGTATAGCTCAATTGCTGTTGGTGCACTATAACATCCTGCACAGCCACATGCATTTTCTTTAGCATTTTTTGAGTGCGGCGCACTGTCTGTACCTAAGAAAAATTTAGGGTTCGCACTGGTCGCGACTTCGAGCAAAGTTTGCTGATGGGTTTGACGTTTTAAAATCGGTAAGCAATAGAAATGCGGTTTAATACCACCCACCAACATATCATTACGGTTAAACAATAAATGTTGCGGTGTGATTGTCGCAGCGACATTACGGTCTTGTTCTAATACAAAATGCGCAGCTTCACTAGTAGTGATGTGTTCTAGCACCAATTTTAATTTAGGGAACTGTTTTAACAGTGGAGAAAGTACTTCATCAAGGAAACGTTTTTCACGGTCAAAAATATCGACATGGTTATGCGTCACTTCACCATGTAAGAGTAATGGCACTTGGTGTTCTTCGAGTTGCTCAATCACACCATATACTTTACTAATGTCACTGACACCACTGTCCGAGTTCGTGGTTGCACCTGCTGGATAGAGCTTAATGGCATTAACATGCTCAGATTCTTTAATTTTTTTAACTTCACTTGCAGGGGTGTTGTCTGTGAAATAGAGCACCATACGCGGGTCAAAGTGAACGCCGTCAGGAACATGTGCCATGATACGTTCACGGTATGCATTTGCTTCTTCAACGGTTTTTACCGGTGGTACGGTGTTTGGCATACAAATCGCGCGAGAGAATTGTTGTGCTAAATCAGGAACTGTACGCTTTAGGGCTAGACCGTCACGTAAATGTGCATGCCAATCATCTGGCTGAAGAAGAGTAATCGTATTCACAGCGATTCCAAGCTTGGAAATAAAACAAATGATAATGCAAATAATGTGAAAATGGTAACGAGATTTATGTACAAATGACTGAACAGATATAAATAAAGAATAAAAACTGTGGTATTTTTAAATGACTAAAAAAATTAGATAAATGCTTGGAAATGGAATACAAGTATAACCTTGCAAAGTTGCAATACGATAAAGAAAAAATAGAGGAACTGATTACACGGCAAACTCGTCGTGTAGGGGAAATGTTTCCTAAAAAACTGGAAACTCAATTTTGGACTTTAAGTCTCGATCGTGCACAAACCAACATACGTCATTTTTTTTGGATGGGAGTGTTGATCTACTTTGTGCTCACGATGCTGATCATTCCCGGAGATTACTGGATAATTAATCAACAGCATTTTGTGCATGATTTTATTCGTTGTTTGCTTGGTCAGCTCAATGGTGCGCTGTGTCTTTTGGCTTTATATACCTTTGCCCGTTACGACCGTCTGAAGCCTTATTTTTCACATGCCAGTATGTTTGTAGTGTTTTGGGCTGTTATTTCAATGTCTTGGCTCACCATGACCGTGTATACCGAAGCACTTAAACATCAGGCCATGATGATCCTTTGTATGATTTACATCTTGAGCTATATTTTGACGGGGGTTAAACCAGTCCAAATGTTGATGTCTGGCTTGTTGGCTGCTGTGGTCACCATGTTGATGCTTTTTTCATTAGAAGTGAAATTTGATGTGATGGTGTTGGGGCGTGTACTGATTGGAAGCTGTGTATTGGGTTTTGCAATCAGTAAGATGCTTTGTGCACGTGAACGGATGATATTTTTGAATATGCTGCGCGCGGATATTAGTGAAAAAATCCATCGTATTCATACCACAGAGCTTTTACATTTAAGTCAGCATGATGAATTAACCAAGATTTCAAACCGACGTACTTTTGATGAAATGCTTGATACCTTTTATGAGCAATCTCGACGTAATAACACCTCGCTTGCTGTGCTATTTATCGATGTTGATCATTTTAAAAACTATAACGATTTCTACGGTCATCAAAAAGGCGATGATGTAATTTCAACCATTGCCAAAACCATTAAAAATGCCATTCGACATATGGATTTTGTAGCGCGATATGGTGGTGAAGAATTTGTGGTTTTATTGCCTGAAACCGATGCGCATGGTGCTTATGCGGTAGCGTCAAATATTTATAAAGCAATCGATCGTTTAGAAATTCCACATGCCAAATCACAGGTTTCAAATCACGTCACTATTAGTTTGGGTATTACGGTATATCGTGCTGAAAATATGACGAAGGATGAACTGTTAAATATTGCCGATCAGGCGTTGTATCGTGCGAAACAATTAGGCCGGAATCAAATTTACTATCAGTCGATTCGTTCAGCGCATGTGGCTTAATGTTTAATAAAATTGAGAAATTCTTTGAAATCGGCAATAAAAAAACCGCGCAAGCTACGCGGTTTTTTTATGACTCAACAAATCTTATTTGTTTTTGTCTTTTAATTGAGGCACTGCAGAACCTGTACCTACTGCAAGTAAGCCAGAGTTTGTGTAGATGCCTAATTTAGCGCGAGTATCTGTGATATCCAAGTTACGCATAGTCAATTGACCGATACGGTCAGCAGGACTAAACATAGAGTCACCTTTCTCCATAGTTAAACGCTCAGCTTCATAAGTGAGGTTAGGAGATTCAGTGTTTAGAATAGTGTAGTCATTACCACGACGAAGTTCTAAAGTCACAGTACCTGTGATTGCTTTAGCAACCCAACGCTGTGCAGTTTCACGAAGCATTAAAGATTGAGAATCGAACCAACGACCTTGGTAAAGAAGACGACCTAAACGCAGACCGTTAATGCGGTATTGTTCGATGGTGTCTTCGTTATGAATACCAGTCACAAGACGCTCATAAGCGATGTGAAGAAGCGCCATACCCGGAGCTTCGTAGATACCACGAGATTTTGCTTCAATGATACGGTTTTCGATTTGGTCTGACATACCTAGACCGTGACGACCACCGATACGGTTGGCTTCAAGAATGAATTCAACAGGGTTTTCGATACGTTTGCCATTTAATGCAACAGGGAAGCCTTCTTCGAAAGTTACAGAAACTTCTTCAGCTTTAACTTCTACGTCATCTTTCCAGAAAGCAACGCCCATGATTGGGTCTACGATTTTGATACCCGCATTAAGGTATTCAAGATCTTTTGCTTCGTGAGTCGCACCTAACATGTTTGAGTCAGTTGAGTACGCTTTCTCTTTTGACATTTTGTAGTCAAAACCATTGTCGATTAGGAACTGTGACATTTCTGCACGGCCACCTAATTCGTCAATAAAGGTTTGGTCTAACCACGGTTTGTAAATTTTAAGTGCTGGGTTAGTCAATAGACCATAACGGTAGAAACGTTCAATGTCGTTACCTTTATAAGTCGAACCGTCACCCCAGATGTTTACGTCATCTTCTTTCATTGCGGTTACAAGCATTGTACCTGTAACTGCACGACCAAGAGGAGTCGTGTTGAAATAAGGCATACCACCAGTTGAAATGTGGAAAGCGCCACATTGAATAGCCGCAATACCTTCTAATGCAAGTTGTAAACGACAATCAACTAAGCGAGCTTTAACTGCGCCATACGCTTCCGCTTTTTTTGGAATCGCATCGTAGTCGTCTTCATCAGGTTGACCTAAGTTTGCTGTGTAAGCATAAGGTTCTGCACCTTTTTGTTTCATCCACAAAAGCGCAGCTGAAGTATCTAGACCACCAGAGAAGGCAATACCAACTTTTTTGCCAACTGGGACATTCTGCAAGATAGTTGCATTATCAGTCATTGTTAATCCTAACGATATAAATATAGGCACCGAGAATGGGTGGCCTGAAAGAATACATATATGTGCGCGATTGTAGCACTTTTCTGCACGGTTTTTCTAAAAAATCATGAGATACAAGCGATGAAGTGGAAAAAAATGATCGTTGAAATCTATTGTTGAATACTTCATCTAGTTTTTGCAGGCGGAAAATGCATTTTCTGAAAGAAATAGGATGCAAATATAAAGAAATCTATTTGATTTAAATAAATGGTCATACCATTATTGGGTTAATTTGGTTTTTATACTTTTCATTGAAATGAGACTGAAGTCAAACAAAGCTTGGTTATTAGACTAAAGTATATTTTATAGAATTTATTCATAAATAATAAATACAAAACAGATATTTAAAAGTTGATATGGAAGTTTTTAAAAGGGAAAATAATGTTTTTGTATTATTTATTGGTCATACCAAAAACAAGAAAAGCTTGAATGATTGAGTTTAATTAATTAAAAATTGCGGAGTATTTCAGCAATAGTATGAGTTTTTATGTCTTTGATTTTTATATTGGTCATACCAATTAGAAAAGACCACATGCTGATATTGCTCAATAATTAAATCTTAGTAAGCATTTCAAGGAGATGACAATGCTTCAATGGCAGCAAATATATGACCCAATGGGGAATATATGGATATCAAGTTTAATTGCGCTCATTCCGATTATCTTTTTTTTCTTGGCGCTTGCTGTATTTCGTTTAAAAGGCAGTGTGGCAGGTACGATGACCGTTGTACTGGCACTGTTGGTGTCTTTATTTGCCTATGACATGCCTGCGCTTATGGCATTGGCTTCGATGGTCTACGGTTTCTTCTACGGTTTATGGCCGATTGCATGGATCATTATTGGTGCGGTGTTCCTGTATAAAATTTCAGTCAAAACTGGGCAGTTTGACATTATCCGTTCTTCGATTCTTTCCATTACTGAAGATCAACGATTACAGATGCTGTTAGTTGGCTTTGCTTTCGGTACTTTCCTCGAAGGTGCGGCGGGCTTTGGTGCCCCTGTGGCGATTACTGCAGCACTATTGGTAGGTTTAGGCTTTAAGCCTTTATATGCGGCAGGTCTTTGTCTGATCGTAAATACAGCGCCAGTGGCTTTCGGTGCGATGGGTATTCCAATTATCGTTGCTGGGCAAGTGTCTGGTGTTGATACGATGGAAATCAGTCAGATGGTTGGTCGACAGCTGCCATTTATGGTGCCGATTGTACTGTTTTGGATTATGGCGATTATGGATGGCTGGCGCGGTGTGAAGGAAACTTGGCCTGCAGTTGTGGTTGGCGCGAGTAGCTTTGCGATTGCACAGTACCTAACCTCGAACTTTGTCGGTCCTGAATTACCCGATATTACCGCGGCGATTGCCTCTTTAGTGTCATTAACGATTTTATTTAAATATTGGCAGCCTAAACATATTTTCCGCTTTGCAGATCAAGATGCGACGATGAGTGAAGATGTTGCTGCACAAAAACAGCAAAAATATAGCTTGGGTCAAATTGCAAAAGCGTGGTCGCCATTTGCGATCTTAACGGTGATGGTTACGATCTGGAGTATTAAACCGTTTAAGGATTTATTTACTAAAGACGGTGCCTTACATGATTTAGTTATTTCGATCAAAGTGCCATTTTTACATCAATTGGTTCAAAAGATGCCACCTGTCGTACCTGAAATGAAGGACTACGATGCCATCTATAAATTTGATTGGTTTTCGGCAACAGGTACGGCAATTGTCATTGCTGCGATCATTACCATTATTTTCTTAAAAATGAAGCCGAAAGACGCGATAGTGACCTTTGGTGAAACCATTAATGAATTAAAAATTCCAATTTATTCGATTGGGATGGTCTTGGCTTTTGCATTTATCGCCAACTATTCAGGGATGTCAGCAACATTGGCATTAGCACTTGCGCATACAGGTCAAGCCTTTACTTTCTTCTCGCCATTTTTAGGATGGCTTGGTGTATTTCTAACGGGTTCAGATACGTCAGCCAATGCACTATTTGCTGCATTACAGGCAACTACTGCACAGCAAATTGGTGTACCAGAAGTATTACTCGTTGCTGCCAATACCAGTGGTGGTGTGACTGGAAAAATGATTTCACCCCAGTCCATTGCAATTGCATGTGCGGCAGTTGGCTTGGTAGGTAAAGAGTCTGATTTATTCCGTTTTACCGTAAAACACAGTATAACGTTCACAATCATGATGGGGATTTTAATCACCCTACAAGCTTATGTGTTCCCTTGGATGATTCCATAACACGCATTGTGTAACAACGTTAAGGAAAGCAGATGAAAGTCTCTGATAAAACTGTTCAAAGTCTTCGTGTATTGATTGAAGAAAGCAATATGCAAGTTGGAGATCGTCTGCCTGCTGAACGGAAACTGTGTGAACAACTTGGCGTCTCACGCACCTCTTTACGCGAAGCGATTTCTCAATTGACCAGCATGGGCGTGTTGGTCAGTAAAGTCGGTGCGGGGACTTTTTTAAAGCAATTACCTGCGACTTGGTCGAGTTATCAAATTGTGCAGCCCATCAGCAGTTTGATTAGTGAAGACCCTGCCTACCGTTTTGATGTGCAAGAGGCGCGCATTATTTTGGAAGGTGGTACCGCATGGTATGCGGCACAACGTGCTACAGCAGAGGACTTGGCACATATCCGACATTATTATGATCAGATCAATCATTTTCAGGCCTTAGGCAATGACGATGAAGCCGCGCGTGCAGATGCCAAATTTCATTTAGCAATTGCTGAAGCTTCACACAATTTAGTGTTGATTCAGATGATGCGTGGTCTATTTGATCTGTTGCAATTTAATGTCGTTTTAGGTCGTCGAAAAGTTTATAGCGAAGCACACCGATTTGATCAATTGCATGATCAGCATTTTCAAGTCATGAATGCAATTGAACGTCGTGATCCTGAAGCTGCACGTAAAGCAGTCTGTGGACACATTGAGTTTGTAGTACAACAGGTGCGTATGATTGATGAAGAAGAAGCTCGACGTCAGCGTGCCAGTCGATTAAACAGGATATAAGCATGATTATTTCTTCTGCCAATGACTACCGTGAAGCGGCACGTCGTCGTTTACCGCCATTTTTATTCCATTACATCGATGGCGGGGCGTATGCCGAATATACCTTAAAGCGTAATGTAGAAGATTTATCAAAAATAGCGTTGCGTCAACGTGTGCTAAATGACATGTCACAGCTGAGTCTAGAAACCCAACTGTTTAATGAAACCTTATCGATGCCTGTGGCTTTATCACCTGTGGGTTTAACAGGGATGTATGCACGCCGCGGCGAAGTTCAAGCAGCCGTTGCCGCAGATAAAAAGGGCATTCCATTTACGCTGTCTACCGTTTCAGTTTGTCCAATTGAAGAAGTGGCGCCAGCGATTCAGCGTCCCATGTGGTTTCAGTTATATGTGCTACGTGACCGTGGCTTTATGAAAAATGCCTTAGAACGTGCCAAAGCAGCAGGCTGTTCAACTCTGGTGTTTACCGTGGATATGCCTGTTCCGGGCGCACGTTACCGTGATGCACACTCGGGGATGAGCGGCCCAAATGCTGCCATGCGCCGTTATATGCAGTCGTGTTTCCACCCACACTGGGCGTGGAATGTGGGTTTATTAGGTCGTCCGCATGACTTAGGGAATATTTCTAAATACTTGGGCAAACCAACAGGTTTGGAAGATTATATCGGCTGGTTGGGTAATAACTTTGACCCATCAATTTCATGGAAAGATCTTGAGTGGATTCGTGAATTTTGGGATGGCCCGATGGTCATTAAAGGCATACTTGACCCTGAAGATGCCAAAGATGCAGTGCGTTTTGGTGCAGATGGCATTGTGGTGTCAAACCATGGTGGTCGTCAGCTCGATGGGGTTTTATCATCAGCGCGTGCATTGCCACCAATTGCCGATGCAGTAAAAGGCGATATTAAAATTCTTGCGGACTCAGGTATTCGAAATGGTTTAGATGTGGTGCGTATGCTGGCTTTGGGTGCGGATACCTGTATGCTCGGTCGCGCCTTTGTTTATGCGCTCGGTGCAGCAGGTGGTGAAGGTGTTTCCAATCTTTTAGAACTGATTGATAAAGAAATGCGTGTTGCGATGACCTTAACAGGTGCAAAAACCATTGCGGATATTACATCTGATTGTTTGGTGAAGTTAGAGAAAGAGTTGGCTGGGTGATTTTTTGAATCGATCTCTTGGGAAAGTTATTCGTCATCAAAAAAAATTAAAAAATGAAAGTTCCCTCTCCTTGTAGGAGAGGGTTAGGGAGAGGTATTTATTGATTAATTCTCCTAACCCTCTTGTGTAGCATTGCTACTCATCCCAAAGGGAGAAGGGATATTCATTATAGATTTTAATAACAATGACTAAAAACTTTTGATATGTGCAAATAAACCTACGTTGTTTAAATTATTTAAATCAATATTTTTTTATTGCATAACAATGCAATTCCTCTTTAGCGAGGAGAGAAAATAATGAAAATGGAAAATTCTACGAGCATGCAAACTCAATCATTACAAACCATTCAAAACCTCATCAACATCGTCGGTAAGCAACACGTTTTAACTGAAGATAAAGACACACGTTTATACCGCCAAGGTCGCCGTTACGGTGCAGGAAAAGTATTGGCTGTGGTTACACCGGGCTCTTTGCTTGAGCAATGGCAAGTGCTGCAAGCGGCTGTGGATGCAAATTGTATTGTGATTATGCAAGCCGCCAATACAGGTCTGACAGGTGGTTCAACGCCGTTTGGTGATGACTATGACCGTCCTGTGGTGCTGATAAGTACTCGCCGTTTGGTTGGCATCCAAGTGATTAATGAAGGCAAGCAAGTGATTTGTCTACCGGGTGCAACATTAGACAAACTTGAAAAAGATTTGCTGCCATTTAATCGTGAACCACATTCGGTGATTGGTTCTTCGTGTATTGGGGCATCGGTTTTGGGCGGCGTATGCAATAACTCAGGGGGTGCTTTGGTACGCCGCGGTCCTGCCTATACAGAGCTTGCACTGTATGCACAAGTGAATGAGTCAGGTGAGTTAGAGTTGGTCAATCATCTAGGTGTCAATCTTGGCAATACGCCTGAAGAAATCCTCACAGCGCTGGAAAATAAAAATTATCAAATCAATGACATTGTGAATAATTCAAGTTGCTGTGCATCAGATCAACGCTACTCACATGATGTTAAACAAGTCGATGAAAATACACCTGCACGTTTTAATGCAGATCCGAGTCGACTATTTGAAGCATCAGGTTCAGCGGGTAAAGTCTGCGTCTTTGCAGTACGTTTAGATACCTTTGAAAAAATTCCTAGTCAGGTGTTTTATGTGGGAACCAATTCGCAAGATGATTTAACAGAAATTCGTCGTTTTCTATTAAAAGATCTTGCACGCCTCCCGATTGCAGGTGAGTACATTCATCGCGTGGCATACGATATTGGGGCTGAGTACGGCAAAGACTCTTTTGTATTTATTGAAAAATTTGGCACTGCAAAAGTTCCTGCTGCTTTTGCCATGAAAGATAAAGTCGATGGCTATTTAGAAAAACTGGGCTTGCGAGGTTTGTCGGATAAAATTTTACAACTCGTTACTAAATTTATGCCGAATCATCTGCCAAAACGGATGAATGAATTCCGTGATTTATATGAACATCATTTGATGATTCGTATTGAAAATCAGGATGTTGATCAAGTTGATGCGTATTTGAAAACGTATTTTTTAGACAAAACCTCAGGCAATTATTTTAAATGTACGGATGAAGAAGGACGTAAGGCTTTTTTACATCGCTTTGCGGTGGCAGGTGCTGCCATTCGATATCGTGACACGCATCGTTCAGAAGTGGAAGACATTGTTGCACTGGATATTGCATTACGTCGCAATGATCGTGAATGGGTGGAAACTTTGCCGAAAGCCATGGATGAGCAAATTATCCATAAACTCTATTATGGTCATTTCCTCTGTCATGTTTTTCATCAAGATTATATTGTGAAAAAAGGTGTAGACCCTTTGGCAATGGAACATGCAATGTGGCATTTACTTGATGATCGTGGCGCTGAATATCCTGCAGAACACAATGTTGGACATTTATATGTGGCGAAGCCTGCATTAAAAAATCATTATCAAAAACTGGATCCGACTAATAGTTTTAATGTCGGGATTGGACAAACCAGCAAGCTGAAACATTGGAAATAATGGTTTTAAAAACAACATGCCGTGATGTGATATATCACGGCTTTTTTATGAGTGAATAATTTATGCGTTACACGGTATTGACCATAAATGCGAAGAATATTTTCTAAATTGTCATCCCAAAATATAAAAAAACCGCTAAAGTGTTATGCAACAAGTTGCAAAGCCAAAATAAGGATTCAGCATGACAACGACTAGCTATGCAAATATTTTAAAGCCTTTACATTTGGGTTTTACCACGATTAAAAACCGTGTCGTGATGGGGTCCATGCATAGTGGGCTGGAAGATCGTTTTTATAATTATCCTAAGCTTGCGGCTTATTTTGGTGAGCGGGCGAAAGGTGGTGTCGGCCTGATTATTACAGGCGGTATTTCGCCAAACCGTCAAGGTTGGCTGTTACCTGCTGGCGGAACCATGAATACTTTAGGTGATATTGCTCCGCATCGCTTGGTGACCCATGCAGTACATAAACATGGTGCCAAAATTTTAATGCAAATCTTGCATGCTGGGCGTTATGGCTATCAGCCTTTTGCAGTGTCAGCAAGTCCGATTAAATCTCCGATTTCACCTTTTAAACCACGTCAATTAACGGACAAACAAATTCTTTCAACCATTGATGATTATGTCAAAACGGCAAGTCTTGCACATAAGGCCGGCTATGATGGTGTTGAAATTATGGGTTCAGAAGGCTACTTGTTGAATCAATTTTTAAGCCGTCATGTCAACCAACGGACAGACCGTTGGGGCGGTGAAATTGAAAATCGTATGCGCCTTGCGGTTGATATTGTGAAATCAATACGTGCTGAAGTGGGTGAGAAATTTATTATCTGCTTCCGTTTGTCATTGCTTGATTTGGTTCATGATGGGAACACCATGGCAGAAGTCATTACTGTTGCTAAAGCATTGGAAGCAGCTGGTGTGACGTTATTGAACACGGGTATTGGTTGGCATGAAGCACGTATTCCGACAATTGTGACCTCAGTGCCTCGCGCAGCGTTTGTGGACTATACCGCTGAAGTCAAAAAACATGTTGCGATCCCTGTCATTGCGTCCAACCGTATCAATATGCCAGATACAGCTGAAGAAATTTTAGCTTCAGGCAAGGCAGATATGGTGCAAATGGCACGTCCATTCTTGGCAGATCCATTTTGGGTAAATAAAACGGCGACCAACCGTGTCGATGAAATTAATACCTGTATTGCCTGTAACCAAGCCTGCTTAGATCATACTTTTAAAAATCAGCGTGCGACGTGTTTGGTCAACCCACGAGCGGCATATGAAACTGAATTGGTTTATTTAAAGACCAAAAAACCGAAGCGTATTGCAGTCGTCGGTGGTGGCGTGGCAGGCATGTCTGCAGCTACGGTTGCGGCAAGCCGAGGCCATGCGGTGACATTATTTGAAGCTGGTGCAGAGGTGGGTGGTCAATTTAATTTGGCAAAAGTCATTCCCGGCAAAGAAGAATTTCATGAAACGATTCGCTACTTTAAAGTTCAAATCGAAAAAACGGGTGTGGATTTGCGTTTAAATACGCGTGTAAACCGTGAACAGCTTGAACGTGAAGGGTTTGAGGAAGTTGTTATTGCAACAGGTGTGGTTCCTCGCAGCTTAAAAATTGAAGGTAGTGATGCACCGAATGTCTTGTCTTATGCAGAAGTGCTGAAAGGCGCAGCTGTGGGGGGTAAAGTTGCTGTGATTGGTGCAGGCGGCATTGGCTTTGATGTATCTGAATTTTTACTCAAACCACCACATCAGCCACAACCAATGCCTTTAGCTGATTGGCAGCGGGAGTGGGGTGTTGATCCAAATCCAAACTACATAACAGAAGGTGGTATGCAGGCTGCTGAGCTCGAACCTCCTGTTCGTGAAATTTATTTATTACAACGTAAAACAACTGCAATTGGTGCTGGGTTAGGTAAAACATCAGGCTGGGTACATCGTGCACAATTAAAGAAAAATGCGGTTCGTATGCTGCGTGGTGTTCAATACAAAGCCATTACTGATGAAGGTCTTTGGGTTGAACATGCAGGGCATGATCAATTATTACGTGTAGATACGATTGTCGTTTGTGCAGGTCAGGAATCGGTAAAGCATTTGATGCCAGAACAGGGTGAGAAAACCCTTGCCAATTACCATATTATTGGTGGTGCAAAACTAGCAGCAGAGTTAGATGCGAAACGCGCAATACGAGAAGGTGCGGAGCTTGCGGCTAAACTTTAAGGATTTGGCGAAACAATATTCATTTGAATGGTTTAGTTGTAATTTTTACTTGTCAGATGAATAAAACCTCCGTATTATGGCGCACATGGAAGCGTGGCAGAGCGGTTTAATGCACCGGTCTTGAAAACCGACGAGGGCGCGAGTCCTCCGTGAGTTCGAATCTCACCGCTTCCGCCATATTCAAAAAAGCCCCTGTAGTGATACAGGGGCTTTTTTTTGTCTTAGATTTTAATTTGAGACGGCAATCTTATTCATTAGTATTTTTAAGCAATGCTAAAAATGAATATCAGACTTAAAATTCAGGTCAGATATTAATGCAACGGTTGTCAAAGCTTGAATTAAAAATAAGAGAAAAGAATGTTTATAGATTGATAGTGTTGAATTTATTTTTAATGGCCTATTTATTTAAATCTTTCACAAGCATTGGGCAGAGCTATGATCGCTTATTTTGAAAAAATATCAATTGTATTTTATTTGATCAATTGTTTTGAAGTGTTAGCACGGCTTGGCAAGAGAATTGAAAGTGCTATATTTAAATCACGGTAGGTCATAAAACGACGCTACCAATAAGTTGGACGGATCAATGACAGCTCGTTGAGTTTCGTAATATTTTAGTCTTAAGATATTGCAGACAATAAATCAGCACTAGCCTTCCAACATAGAGCCCGCAGCGATGCGGGCTTTTTAATGCCATTTTAGATTTGAGAATATAGTGCTTTTGTCAAACAATAATTAAATAGTCAACCTATGTTGTTGATATATAATTACTAAAGTAAAATAAGTTTACATTGCCATGAAATCTAACATTTACAAAGCAAGTTAATGTGTAAAGGTGTGATATAAAAAATGCAATTATTAAAACAAGTAGAGACGTTACAATGACACAGATGATTGACATAAAGGTAAAGGACCAATTTAGTCAGGTTTATGAAGCACAAGCTTTGGTGCGTAATCCTTCAGAAGAAGATTCAAGAGGGCTGTTTCATCGCATTGAACATATCATTATTGCTGGTGAAATCATCCTACCCAGTATCGAACTACTTTTTGAAAGTCAAAAATCGGACAGTATTTACAAGCTTTTAGAAGCTTAAATTGAATGAATAAAAAAAACTCACCTTATGGTGAGTTTTTTTTATTTTAGAGTTAAAAATTTAAGTTGTTTGATCTACTTTAAATTGATTCAAAATATAAGAGAGTAACTGATATCGCGTCATCGGATTGCTAGAAGACAGTTCAACGTCTTGTTTACGCACTTGAATTTCTTGAGTTAAAACTCCAGCTTGAAAACGTTGCACGATCATATGATCTTTTGATACATCATGGTCGGTCAGCACTAGTTTTGGTCCAAGGTGCAGATGTCCAATCGCATCTAGACATTGTTCAAGGCTGCTATATAGGTTGAAAAGGATGAGTGCCTGATCATTAGAATAATTGGCTAAATTCATTTTTATTATCCATGGTCAAAAATTATTGAGCAGGAATAGTGTATATGAATTGAGCAACAATAATCTGTATGGATTATTTTTCATTTAATGTCTATCTAGCTAACTTTGGTTAAATCATTGAGACAGCTTAAATCTTTATGAAAAATAAGTTGGAATTCGCTTTAAATTAAAGCGGCTTGAATAGCAATGGGACATCATAACGGGCAAATTCTTCAATGATACTGTTTAAAATCAATTGAGCTTGAGGTTCCGCTGCTGTAAAGGTGAGTTCTTGGTTCGTTTGGCTGTTGAAGCATTCAACTTGTTCTATACGCCAAATTGTTTCAATGGCTGTATTTTGAATGATCACACGTCGAGGTTGTAATTCGTCACTAATTTTTCGTGGCATGACATAGGTAATGGCCAATTGAACATTGGGCAATTCATCTTGTGAGGTTAAGAATGTAAACACCCAATTGCCAATTTTGCTGAGTTGCATTGGATTATCGAAAGAATCAAATTCTAAACAAAATTGTTGTGACATTGACATGCTCAAACGCTAGGAGGTCGGTTTTATTCTTGCGATTTTTACTGTTAATTGACATTAGGGGAAGGTCGTATAAAACAGCAGTTAAAACCATAAAAGAAATAAGTGAATCGATAAAGTTAATAAAATTCAATTTCTTATATTGATATGTGTGAGGAATAACTCACCTCATTAAGTTGTTTTTTGAATGAGAAGTGAGGAAAAGTCTCTAAGTCAAACCAGTTGTTGCAGATTTTTTATACTGTAATTAATTTGCTGTAATGCATGTTGTAAGAGTTTAGGTTGAATATTGGATTCATTTAGACAGGTTATCCATTGCATCTGACAGGCTTTTAATTCTGCAATGTCCGTGGCCTGTTGAATATTAAGCATTAATTTTTTTGCCATCAGCCCACAATAACGCTGTAAGTAACTGCACATAAAATTCTGTAACTCATCAAAATCGTGCTCGATGAAATCAACAGTTTTTTCCGGTAATACAGGGTCGTTCGTTGTCGTAGTTTCAGGTGTGGCTTGTGGGAGTTGATGGGGTGTAGAGCCCATCGCATCCATTGGCAGGGAGTCAGTTATTTCGTGCTGTGAATGAGTATGAGGAACTTCCATCGTTGGCATTGAAACTTCATTAAAAGTCACATGTTCTTGCGCTGTGAGATCAGATGCAGGGCTAAGGTTATTGAGATCGGGCGTTTTGCTAGGCGCTATTTTAGGAGTATTAAAAGCAGAAAAATCGGAGTTTTGAAGGCGTTGATGATCATGTGCTGTAATTGGCTGAATCAGCCCAAGTTCCATTAGTTGCTCGAGCAATGTCTCTTCAGCAATCCGCTGCTGATAATGCAATGGCATTTGGTTAAAGTCATCACTACCAATTAAGAGTAGCAGACGACGTTGTCTTGCATTTAATGCGAGCTGTCGGTCTTTTAAAGTTTGAAAACCCAGCTCAGTTTTTTGATAGTTGAACATGCCTTAATTCCATAGCTCAAAAGAATTAAGGCAATCCTATGCAGTGATAATGACAGTAATATTAAGAAAATATTAAATAATCAATGATTTATAAAGTAATAACAGCAGAGTTTTCTAAAGCTTTACGCAAATAAGGGTCTAAGTCATCTTGGCGTAACAGCCATTGCACATAGTCTGCAGGTAATTCTGCAATTGCGGTACCACGATGTTTACCAAAATTAATACTGCGAGGAATGCGAGCATCTTCCGAAGCTTCGTATAATTCTTCGATGCTGTTGATTTTTAAGTGATGCACAATATGCATCAAAATATTGGCAGTTAAAATAATATCCATATCTGCGCGGTGAGCTTTACGGATCATTTCACGGGCTTTTTCACTGCCTTTGGTGATCATATATATCAAGGCAGAAATATTATGCGCTTCTGCATCAGGCCATACTCGACGAGCTAGCGCAAGGGTACAAATGGCTTTGATTTTTGAACTATCTACACCGCATTTTTCGAGCGCTCGAATATCGTAGTCGATATTATGCCCAATGATATATGTCGTCTCTGATGGGAGTTCAAAACTGCTGTAGTGGGGCTGACCTTCAAGATCTGATTCTAAAATATGATGAACAGCCATCGCTGCAAAAGAAATAGCTTCATCACAACGATATAGTTGATCAAAAATTTTAGATTTATCTAGGGTAATTTTGGCATCTGCCACCTGAATTGGAGCATAGGCAATCTCGATGGGTTGTCCATTTAGTGTATGGGTTTCTGTGTCGAGAATGATGGCTTGCATGTCCAGTTCCAGCATGTTGAATAATGTTTATGAATGTACATGATCACATCCACACTGACAAACCCATGCTGTGATTATTTGTAGGAATATTATGAAGATGGCTGCGCAGTGTTTAAATAATCTGCTTTTATCGCATCTGCCGAAATAAAACCTTTACAGCGGGATAAAGCTAAACCATCTTCTAAATCGACTTATTTTAAAGGCTTTTGTCTATCACGATATTCAAAAATGGCACATAACATATGATCATAATCTAAAATGATAAAACGCTATTATTGGAATGTGATCTCATAGCAATTAAACATCTGTTTTAACAATCTTTGAAAAAAGCTTTGATTTGCACTAAGTTGATTCAGCTCTCGAATACGTCCATTGTCTGAATGATGATGAATTTTGAGTAGTCATTTTTGCTGATAGGTACTTGCTGCAGTCATACGTTTATAAGTGACTTTTGCAGTTTGAGATTTTCACTTTTGAACCGCGGACAAAATAGCCTAAGACAAAACCTAAAATAGAGAAAATCAATATGTGCTACATGCATAGTCCATAAATCTATTTTGTTAAAAAATCTAATCTAAAAAATTAGGGTCTGTTGACATTTGTTGATTAAAAAAATAGCGAGATAGTAAAATTAAATCGCCAAACCCAATTTTACACTCGCTATGCCTCGAACAATGCTAAATGATCAACACTGGTCCAAGTTACTTGC